>NZ_DASSVG010000568.1:0-2093 GCF_035706265.1 Ramlibacter sp.
GACATCTACTCCATTGAAGACCTGGCGCAGCTGATCCACGACCTGAAGAACGCGAACCCGCGCGCTTCGGTCAGCGTGAAGCTGGTGTCCGAAGTGGGCGTGGGCACCATCGCCGCCGGCGTCGCCAAGTGCAAGGCCGACCACGTGGTGATCGCCGGCCATGACGGCGGCACGGGCGCCTCGCCCTGGTCGTCGATCAAGCACGCCGGCTCGCCCTGGGAGATCGGCCTGGCCGAGACCCAGCAGACCCTGGTGCTGAACCGGCTGCGCGGCCGCATCCGCGTGCAGGCCGACGGCCAGATGAAGACCGGCCGCGACGTCGTGATCGGCGCGCTGCTGGGCGCCGACGAATTCGGCTTCGCCACCGCACCGCTGGTGGTGGAGGGCTGCGTGATGATGCGCAAGTGCCACCTGAACACCTGCCCGGTGGGCGTGGCCACGCAGGACCCGGTGCTGCGCCGCAAGTTCTCCGGCAAGCCCGAACACGTCGTCAACTACTTCTTCTTCGTCGCCGAGGAAGTGCGCCAGATCATGGCGCAGCTGGGCATCCGCAAGTTCGACGAGCTGATCGGCCGCAGCGACCTGCTGGACATGAAGAAGGGCCTGGCGCACTGGAAGGCGCGCGGCCTCGACTTCAGCCGCCTGTTCGCCCAGCCGAAGGTGCCCGCCGACGTGCCGCGCTACCACTGCGAGGAGCAGGACCACAAGCTGGAAAAGAGCCTGGACAAGATCCTGATCGAGCGCTCGAAGCCCGCCATCGAGCGCGGCGAGAAGGTGCAGTTCATGGAGGTGGCGCGCAACGTCAACCGCTCAGTCGGCGCCATGCTCTCGGGCGAGGTGACCCGCCACCATCCCGAGGGCCTGCCGGAAGACACGCTGCGCATCCAGCTCGAAGGCACGGGCGGCCAGTCCTTCGGCGCCTTCCTGGCCCGCGGCATCACGCTGTACCTGATCGGCGACGCCAACGACTACACCGGCAAGGGCCTGTCGGGCGGCCGCATCGTCGTGCGTCCCAGCATCGACTTCCGCGGCGAAGCGACGAAGAACATCATCATCGGCAACAGGGCCCTCTACGGCGCGACTTCCGGCGAGGCCTTCTTCAGCGGCGTGGCCGGCGAGCGCTTCGCGGTGCGCCTGTCGGGCGCGACGGCGGTGGTGGAAGGCACCGGCGACCACGGCTGCGAGTACATGACCGGTGGCACGGTGGTCGTGCTGGGCCGCACGGGCCGCAACTTCGCGGCCGGCATGTCCGGCGGCATCGCCTACGTGTACGACGAGGACGGCAAGTTCGCCAGCCGCTGCAACACCGCCATGGTGTCGCTGGAGCGCGTGGGCTCGACGGCCGAACAGCAGGCCACCCAGGGCAAGACCAAGCTGCACCGCGACCAGACCGACGAGGCGCTGCTGAAGAAGCTGCTGGAGGAGCACAACCGCTGGACCGGCAGCCGCCGCGCCCGCGAGCTCCTGGACCACTGGGGCGAGGCCCGGATGAAGTTCGTGAAGGTGTTCCCGAACGAGTACAAGCGCGCCCTCGCGGAGATGTACGAGCGCGAGGTGGAGGTGGCGAGCGCGGGCACCAACGCCCAGGTCGGCATCACGCACGAACAGCCGGTGCCGGCGAAGTAAAGGAAGAAACGGATCATGGGCAAAATCACCGGCTTCATGGAGTACGAGCGCGTCGAGGAGGGCTACAAGCCCGTGCCCGAGCGCGTGAAGCACCACAAGGAATTCGTCATCGGCCTGACCGACGCGCAGGCCAAGGTGCAGGGCGCCCGCTGCATGGATTGCGGCATCCCGTTCTGCAACTCCGGCTGCCCCGTCAACAACGTCATCCCGGACTTCAACGACCTGGTGTACCGGCAGGACTGGCAGGACGCCTTCACGGTGCTGGACTCCACCAACAACTTCCCCGAGTTCACCGGCCGCATCTGCCCCGCGCCCTGCGAGGCCGCCTGCACGCTGAACTTCAACGACGACCCGGTGGGCATCAAGTCGATCGAGCACGCGATCATCGACCGCGCCTGGGAGAACGGCTGGGTGCAGCCGCGCGTGCCGCGCATCAGGACCGGCAAGAAGGTGGCCGTGGTCGGCTC
>NZ_DASSVG010000569.1:0-7087 GCF_035706265.1 Ramlibacter sp.
TTCCCTCCGGAGCCGGACAAACCCCCTCCGGGCCTGCAGCGCGCGATGAACCGCCCGCGGCAATGGCCATCTCAGGCTTCATCGCACGCACGGCGCAGCGCTGCGTCACGCGCTCGTGGAGGACCGATCGCCCGTCCCTCCCACACTGCAGGCACAGGACGGGTTTGTCCGCCTCCGGAAGTAAGGGAGGAGGCGCGGGCGCGCGGTCATCACGGGCAACGGTTCCCATCCGCGCCGGGGGACATGGAGGAGGCGGACAAATCCGTCCTGTGCCGGGCCGAGGGGCGCCAACGCAGCGCGGCACACAAGGCGCGATGGACTTGTTTCGCGCGCATGCAGTACGGTGTTCGCAAGCGAGGTGAGTGCGTCCGCATTCAGGCGCTGCGCGTCCGCTCTGGGTCCCCGCCTCCGCGGCGACGACGAGTTCAGGCCTCGACCTTCACGCCCTTCCAGAACGCCACCCGGTCCTTGACCATCTGCGCCTCGGGCTTCGGCTCGGGGTAGTACCAGACCGCGTCGGGGTTCAGTTCGCCGTCCACCAGCAGCGAGTAGTAGCTCGCCTCGCCCTTCCAGGGGCAGGTGGTGTGGTGGTTGCTGAAGGTGACGTACTCGCGCTTGAGCGCGCTGGCGGGAAAGTAGTGGTTGCCTTCGACCACGACGGTGTCGTCGCTCTCCGCGATGGTCACGCCGTTCCAGGTGGCTTTCATGTCTCGCTCCTTGCGGGGGCGTGCAGCCAGTGCACGCTGAACAGGCCGTCGGCGTCGGTCCACACCGGCCCGGGCCGGAAGCCCGCGCGCTGCGCCAGGGCCCGCACACCCGTCATGGTGAACTTGTACGAGTTTTCCGTGTGCAGGGTCTCGCCCTCCTCCAGCACGAAATGCCCCCCGGCCAGCGCGACCGCCTGCCGCGCACGGCTGACCAGGTGCATCTCGATGCGCTGCAGCGGCGCGTTGTAGAACGCGTAGTGCGCGAACTGGCGCAGCTGGAAGTTGGCGTCCAGTTCGCGGTTGGCGCGCGCCAGCAGGTTGAGGTTGAAGGCCGCCGTCACGCCTTCGGCATCGTTGTAGGCCGCATGCAGCACCTGCGGGTCCTTCACCAGGTCCACGCCCAGCAGCAGCGCGCCGCCGCGCAGCAGCTCCGCCGCGGCGCCGAGGAAGGCCTGCGCCTCCCCGGGCGTGAAGTTGCCGATCGTGGAGCCGGGGAAGAAGCCGATGCGCCGGCGCGCGCCGGCCGGCGGAAGCTGCAGCGCGCGGGTGTAGTCGGCCACCACCGGCTGCACTTCCAGCCCGGCGAATTCGCGCCGCAGGATCGTTGCGGCGTCGCGCAGGTGCTCGCCCGAGATGTCGATCGGCAGGTAGCGCGCCGGCGCCTCGAAGGCCTGCAACAGCAGCCGCACCTTGCGCAGCGAGCCGGCGCCGAACTCGACGATCTCCGCGCCCGGCCCCGCCAGCCGCGCCATCTCCCCCGCGTGGCGCTCCAGGATCGCGAGCTCGGTGCGCGTCGGGTAGTACTCGCGCAGCTCGCAGATGCGGTCGAACAGGCGCGAGCCTTCGGCGTCGTAGAAGTACTTGGGGGCGATGGCATGCGGGCGCTCGGCCAGCGCCAGCGCGAGGTCGCGCGCGAATTCATTGCTCATGGCCATCCTTCGCGAGCCGCAGGCCGCTGAACTGCCAGCGTGCCGCCGGCGGGAAGAAGTTGCGATAGGAATCGCGCGCATGGCCGGGCGGCGTGGCGAGGCTGCTGCCGCGCAGCACGATCTGTCCGACCATGAACTTGCCGTTGTATTCGCCGATCGCGCCCGACCACGGGCGGTAGCCCGGATAGGGATCGTAGGCGGACCGGGTCCACTGCCACGCGTGGCCATGCAGGTCGCGCAGGCCGGGCAGCGCCGCGGCGGCTTCCCATTCGGCCTCGGTGGGCAGGCGCGCCCCGGCCCACTCCGCATAGGCGGCGGCTTCGTAGAAGCTCAGGTGCGTCACCGGCGCGGCGGCGTCGAGCGGGCGCACGCCCTGCAGCCCGAACACCTGCCATTGCGCCGCGGGCGCGCGCGGATCGCCGGGGGCGATCCAGTACAGCGGCGCACTCCACTGCTGCGACTGCACCTGCGCCCAGCCGTCGGACAGCCACAGCGAAGGCGTGCGGTAGCCGCCGTCGGCGACGAACTCGGCGAACTCGCCGCAACTCACCAGCCGGTCCGCGATGCGGTAAGGCTGCAGCCACTGGCGATGGCGCGGCGTCTCGTTGTCGAACGCGAAGCCCGCACCGGCGTGCCCGATCGCGACCGTGCCTTCCGGCCCTTCGATCCAGCGCAGCGGCGGTGGGGCCAGCCGCAGCGCCGGTGCGTCCTGCGCCGCGTAAGCAGGCAGCAACGGGTTGCACCACAGCGCGTGCAGGATGTCGGTGAGGATCAGTTCCTGGTGCTGCTGCTCGTGCTGCAGCCCGAGTTCGATCAGTCCTTCGGCCGCACTCCAGCGCGCTGCATCGAGCGACGCGATCAGCGCCTGCACCGCGTCGTCCACGTGCGCGCGGTAGGCGTGCACCTCGGCGAGCGCGGGGCGCGTGAGCAGCCCGCGCTGCGGCCGCGGATGGCGGCTGCCGAGCGATTCGTAGTAGGAGTTGAAGAGATGGCCCCAGCGCGCATCGAAGGGCCGGTAGCCGTCCGCGTGCGCCGCCAGCACGACGGCCTCGAAGAACCAGCTGGTGTGCGCCAGGTGCCATTTGGTCGGGCTCGCATCGGGCATGGACTGCACGCACTGGTCTTCGGCCGATAGCGGCGCGGCCAGCGCCAGGCTGTGCGCGCGCACCTGCGCGTAGCGCGCCGCCAGGGCCGCGCGCGCGTCGCGCGCCGGCACGGCTGCGGGCGCGGGCAAGGGGTGCAATGGCATTCGGTTCCGTTCAGTGCGGGTGGTTCGGCGGCTCGCCGGCGAGCTGCTCGCGGCGCTGGCTCCACTTGCCCCAGCGGCTCGGGCTGCGGTCCATGCGCACGAACAGCACCGGCTCGTCGCAGGCCTTCCAGCGGGCGCAGTTGCGCTTCCACTTGCGCACCTGCCCCGGCGGCACGTAGAGGTACACGGGCCGGGCCTGCACCCGCTCGAGCGAGCCGTTGGCGATCACGGGCTCGGCGTAGATCACCGGCGGCGGGGCGGCGTTGCCGCGCACCTCGATGCGGCCGTACACACCGGGCCGCAGGCTGCCGCCGGCGGTGAGGTTGCGGTAATCGGCGGGGACCTGCGCCCACGCCGTGAGCGCCGCCCACCCGCAGGCAATGGCGCCCAACTGCCTGACCGACCTGGCAAACGAATGCATCGTCGACTCCCGAGTCCCAAGGTTGTGTTTTCTACCCGGGCAGGGTGGAAACGCAATGTAGGAAATCGCGAGGGCCTGCGCGAGGCCTTGTCCGACACCAAGCTGGTGAGTGGCTACTTGCCGTAGCGCTCGCGCGCCAGCGCCGCCCCCTTGGCCAGCGCTTCCAGCTTGCGCAGCGCCACCGTGCGGTCCATCGGGGCCATCCCGCAGTTGGTGCAGGGAAACAGTCGCTCGCGCGCGACGAACTGCAGCGCGCGGCCGATCGTCTCGGCCACCTGCTCGGGCGTTTCGACCTCGTCGCTCGCGATGTCGATCACGCCGACCATCACGTCCTTGCCGGCCAGCAGCGCCAGCAGGTCCGGCGGCACGTGCGAGTGGTAGCACTCCAGGCTCACCTGGTCGATGCGGCTGGCCGCGAGCGCGGGAAACACCTGCTCGTACTGGCGCCATTCCTCGCCCAGCGAGTTCTTCCACTTCACGTTGGCATCGATGCCGTAGCCGTAGCAGATGTGCACGGCCGTCTTGCAGGTGAGGCCCTCGGCGGCGCGCTCCAGCGCCTTCACGCCCCACTCGGCCGCATCGGCCATGTAGACGTTGAAGGCCGGCTCGTCGAACTGGATGATGTCCACGCCGTCGGCCTGCAGCGCGCGCGCCTCCTGGTTCAGGAGCTCGGCGAAGGCGAACGCCATCTTCGCCCGGTCGCCGTAGTAGCGGTCGGCCACCGTGTCGACGATGGTCATCGGCCCCGGCAGCGTGAACTTCAACTGGCGCTGCGTGTGCGCGCGCGCGAGCCGCGCCTCGAAGGCATGCACGCGGCCCTTCAGCCGCAGCGGCGCCACCACCTGCGGCACCATGGCCTTGTAGCGGTCCGCGCGGATGCCCATCTCCACCTTGTGCGCGAAATCGATCCCTTCGACCTGCTCGAGGAAGCCGTGCACGAAGTGCTGGCGCGACTGCTCGCCGTCGGTGACGATGTCCAGCCCGGCGTCCTCCTGCGCCTTGATCCACAGCAGGGTGGCGTCGGCCTTGGCCTGCCTCAGTGCGTCGCCCTCGGCGCGCCACTGGGGCCAGAGCTTGTGGGTCTCGGCCAGCCAGCCCGGCTTGGGCAAGCTGCCTGCAATCGTGGTGGGGAACATGCAGTCTCCTCGTTGGAAAGGGAACCGGGAAGATCCGCCGGCGTTTGGCTTAGCTCGGCGGTGCGCCTATCATCACAGCAAACGCCGATTCTGCCGCCATGCATCTGCGCGCCCTGCCCGATCCCGAGAAAGCCAAGCCTTGCGTGCTGGTCATCGACGACGACGAGGCGGTCGCCTGGGCGATCGCCAGCCGCCTCGGGAGCGACTTCCGGGTGGTGGGGCTCACCGAGCCGCACCAGGCCGTGGCCTGCGCCTGCGAGGAAAAGCCGGGCGTGATCCTGTGCGACATCCACATGCCCGGCATGCAGGGCGACGAGGTCGCCTTCGCGCTCTCGCAGGAGCCTTGCACGGCGCGCATCCCGCTGATCTACCTCACGGCCCTGGTCTCGCCCGAGGAGGCGCCCGATCTCGCCGGCGTCTTCGGCGAGTTCCCCACCATCTCCAAGCTGGCTAGCTGCGAGGAGATGCGTGCCATCGTCGTCCGCACGCTGGGCCTCGGCGAAGACGAGGACGAAGCGCTCTAGTCAGGCCGGCTGCAGCGCCGCCGCCTGCGCCAGCAGCTCGTACGAGCGCCGCTGCGCCTGCGGATCCCAGGTCCAGGTGATCACCACGATCTCGTCGATCGCGAGCGCCTCGGCCAGCGCCTGCAGCTTTTGCACTACCTGTTCGGCGCTGCCCACCATGGCGCGGCCGCGCATCTGCTGGCGGAACGCCTCCTCGGCCGGCGCATAGGCACGCACGGCCTCCTCGGGCGGCAGCAGCGGGCCGAAGCGGCCGGTCTGGCGGTCGACCCGGGCGCGCTCGCGGCTCGCGAACAGGCGCCACGCTTCCTCCTCGGTATCGGCGGCCAGCGCCCAGACGCAGACGTTCGCCTGCGGCCTGGCGAGCACGCCCGGCTGGAAGGTGTGGCGGTACAGCTCGAGCGCCTCGGCGCAGCCCTCGCCGTCGGTGATGAAGTGGGCGAAGGAGTACGGCAGGCCGAAGTGCCCGGCGAGCTGGGCGCCGTAGCCGGAGCTGCCCAGCATCCACACCTGCGGCGCGGTCTCGGCCCGCGGGTAGGCCTGGATGCCGTGGCCGGCATGGCCTTCCGGCAGCGGCTCGCCGCTCACCCAGGCCTGCAGCTCGCGCACCTGCTGCGGGAAGCGCTCCGCCGCGCGCGGATCGGGGTTGAGCAGCTGCGAGGTGCGGTAGTCGGTGCCGGGCGCGCGGCCGACGCCGAGGTCGATGCGGCCGGGGGCGAGCGCATCCAGCACGCGGAACTGCTCGGCGACCTTGAAGGGCGCGTAGTGCGGCAGCATCACACCGGCGCTGCCGATGCGGATGCGTTCGGTGCGCGCCGCGATGGCGGCCATCAGCACCTCGGGCGCGGTGCCGACGATGCTGGGCAGGCTGTGGTGTTCGCTGAGCCAGAAGCGCTGGTAGCCGAGACGCTCGCAGTGCTCGGCCAGGGTGACGGTGTGGCGGATGGATTCATCCTGGCCGCGGCCGGCGCAGGCGACCGACTGGTCGAGGACGGAAAGACGCAGGGGACGGGACATTCGCCCATTGTCCGCGAGGTGCTCGAATGGCGTTCAATGCAACACCCCGACATCCGGAAGGACGCGAAAGAGCGCAAGGGACGCAAAAGGAAATCCATGGAAAGGAAGTTCTTTTGCGTCCTTTGCATAACCTTTGCGTAACCTTTGCGTCCTTTGCGTCCGGATGTTGAAGTCGGCGGCCCTCCTACGCCAGGTCCTCGTTCCAGTCGTGGATGGTGCACTTGCCCACCACGCCATTGAGCATGAACGGGTCGTCGCGCGCGAATTCCTCGGCGGCGGCGCGCGAGGTGAAGACGCCCAGCGCGCCTACCGGCGGCGTGCCGTAGGGGCCGGCCATCAGCAGCACGCCCCGGCCGTGGAATTCGCGCAGGCGCGCCTGGTGGCTCGCGATGTGGGCCGGCGCCTTCGCCAGGCCGCCTTCGGCCAGTTCGTAGAACATCAGCACTTTCATCGTTGCTCCCGCTCTGCCGTGCAGGATAGCGGCCTTCAGGCGCGCGCGCCACGGATCTCGCGCACCCCCTTGCCGAGGCGGCGGCGCAGCAGCGTGCCGAGCGTGACGCCGTCGGCGTAGCCCACCTGCTCCGCGATGTGGTCCAGGTTCGCGCTGCTGGTCTTCAGCAGGTGCACGGCACGTTCCACCCGCAGGTCCTGGAAGTACGACAGCGGCGACTTGCCCAGCACGTCGTTCATGCGGCGCGCCAGCGTGCGCTTGCTGGTCGCGAGCGCGCTGGCCGCGTCGCCGAGCGAGAAGCCCTGGTCCAGGCGGTGCCGCGCCCAGGTCTCGAAGCGCTCCACCAGCGGATCGCGGTGCGCCAGGTGGTCGGGAATCGTGTACGCCGACTGCGAGGCGCGCGCATCCACCACCAGGTAGCGCGCCGTCAGCGCGGCCAGCTCCGGGCTGGCCGCGCGCACCAGCGCCAGCGCCAGGTCCATGTGGCCCAGCGCCGCGCCCGCGGTGAGGACTCGCCCGGAAGGCACGACCATGCGCGACTGCTCCAGCAGCACGCGCGGATAGCGCTGGCGGAACATCGGCGCCAGCCACCAGGTGGTGGTGGCGCGCTGGCCGTCCAGCAGGCCCGCTTCGGCCAGCACGAAGGTTCCGATGCA
>NZ_DASSVG010000570.1:0-8299 GCF_035706265.1 Ramlibacter sp.
CTTGCCCAGCAGCGAATCGAGGTTCTGCCCGTTGCCCAGCGGGTCGCCGCCACCGCCGCCATCTCCCGTCGCGAGGTAGAGAAAACCGTCCGGGCCGAAGCGGACCAATCCGCCCTTGTGGTTGGAGAAGGAGCGGTGGGGAATCGTCAGGATGCGCAGCGGCGCCGGATCGGCGCGGTTCGCGTCGGCTGCAGACACGCGGAAGCGCTCGATCGCGATGTCGCCGCTGGTCTCCGTGAAATAGACGTAAAAGAATCCGTTGAGTGCATACGCGGGATCGAATGCCATCGAGAGCAGCCCGCCCTCGCCGTCGGTGCCGACCCTTGCCGAAATGTCGAGGAAGGGCGCGGCCACCTTGACGCCGCCCTGCACGACCACGATGCGGCCGGCGCGCTCGACGATGAAGAGGCGCGCATCGCCGGCGGGCGCGGTGGCGAACATCGGCGCGTCCAGGCCCGAGACCGCGACCGACGTGGCGAGCGCGAGGGGTTGCGCCGGCGGCGGCGCGGGATCGCCACTGCCGCCGTCGCCACCTCCACCACCGCCGCAGGCGGCAAGCATCGCCGTGAGGAGCAAGGTGGCTGGCTTCATTCGCAATCCCGGTGGTGGATGGTCCGTCTTGGCGCGGCGCTCGCATGCAGCCGTTCGACCGGCGCCGTTGACCCGGCGAAAGGCGCGTCGAACAATCGCCGCACGTCCACTCTCCCGGAGGCCGCCATGCCCGTCAAGCGCCCCACGCTGCAGCAGCTCAAGGAGATCGCCGTCGAGCTCGGAATCCATCTCTCGGATGCACAGGCCGCCAAGTACGAGCAGCTGCTGCAGCCGAACTTCGATGCCTACGACGTCGTCGATGCGCTGCCCGACTACCTGCCCACCGTCACCTACCCCCGCACGCCGGGCTATCGGCCGACGGGCGAGGAGAACCGCTACGGCGCCTGGTACGTGAAGACCACGATCAAGGGCAAGCCGGGCGGCAAGCTCGAAGGCCGCAGGGTCGTGCTGAAGGACAACGTCTGCCTCGCCGGGGTGCCGATGATGAACGGCGCCTCCACGCTGGAGGGCTACGTGCCCAACGTCGACGCCACGATCGCCACGCGCCTGCTCGATGCCGGCGCGACCATCGTCGGCAAGTCGGTCTGCGAGTACTTCTGCTTCTCGGGTGGCTCGCACACGAGCGCCTCCGGCCCGGTGCACAACCCGCGGCGCATGGGCTATTCGGCGGGCGGGTCTTCTTCCGGCAGCGCCGCGCTGCTGGCCGCCGGCGAGGTGGACATGGCGATCGGCGGCGACCAGGGCGGCTCGATCCGCATGCCCGCTTCGTTCTGCGGCGTCGTCGGCCTCAAGCCCACGCACGGGCTCGTGCCCTACACCGGCGTGATGCCCATCGAGCTGACGCTGGACCACACCGGCCCGATGACGAGGACGGTGGCCGACAACGCGCTGATGCTGGAAGTGCTGGCCGGCCCCGACGGCCTCGATCCGCGCCAGTACGCGCAGCAGGCGTCCCGCCCGTACACCGACCTCATGAAGGGTGGCGTCGCCGGCCTGAAGATCGCCGTGGTGCAGGAGGGCTTCGAGTGGCCGCAGTCGGACGCACAGGTGAACGCCAAGGTGCGCGCAGCGGCCGATGCGCTGCGCAAGCTCGGTGCGGAGGTGACCGAGCTCTCGGTGCCGATGCACAAGGTGGGCCCGGCGATCTGGTTGCCCATCGCCGCCGAGGGCGCCACGCAGCAGATGATGAAGGACAACGGCCACGGCTTCAACTGGAAGGGCCTCTACGTGACGAGCCTGGTCGACTACCACGCCGGCTGGAAGGAGCGCGCCGACGAACTCTCGGAGACGCTCAAGATCACGATGGTGCTGGGCGAGTACTTCATCCAGCATTACCGCGGCCGCTACTACGCCAAGGCGCAGAACCTCGCGCGCCAGTTGCGGCAGGCCTACGACGACGTGCTGGCGCGGCACGACCTGCTGCTGATGCCCACGCTGCCGATCACGGCCACGCCCCTGCCGCCGCCCGGCGCGCCGGTGGAAGACGTCATCGCGCGAGCGTTCGAGGTCCTGCCCAACACCTGCCAGTTCGACGCCACCGGGCATCCCGCCATGAGCCTGCCGTGCGGGCAGGTGGACGGCCTGCCGGTGGGGCTGATGCTGGTGGGGCGGCACTGGGACGAGGGCACGATCTACCGCGCGGCCCTGGCGTTCGAACAGGCCAAGGACTGGCGCGACCTCTGAGGCCGCATGCTTCGCCACGCCTGCGATCGTGCGTTCGCCGCTGTGGGGCTGGTCCTCGCCCTGGTAGCGAGCCCGGTCTGCGCGCAGCTCGCCAATTCCAAGCACAACCTCACGAGCGGCGGGCCGGGCGTGACGCCCTCCGGCGATGCCGAGGAGATCTGCGTCTTCTGCCACACCCCCATCGGTGCCGACGCCAGCGCCGCCGTGCCGCAGTGGAACCGCGCCCTGCCCTCGCCGGCGATGTACCGCACCTACGACACGCTGGGCACCTCCACGCTCACCGGCCGGTTGGCACCGGTGGGATCCGTCTCGCTCGCGTGCCTGTCCTGCCACGACGGGGCGCAGGCCATGAGCGCGGTGATCAATACGTCTTCCTCCGGGCGTGCCGAAGACACCTGGGCCGGCACCCGCTCCGCAAGCGGTGCGTCGGTGACGAGCTACAGCAATCTCGGCACCGACCTGCGCGACGACCACCCGATCGGCGTGCAGTACGGCGGCGGCGGGATCACGGAAGCCGCGCCGGGAGCCATGACCAACAATCCCGATTTCCGGCGGCCCCAGTCCGCGGTGCTGAACGAAGTGCGCGTCTGGTGGATCGAGACCGAGGCGGGCGCGAGCGCAACGCGCCGCAAGACCGACCTGAGCCTCTATACGCGCACGCGCACCGACGGCTACACCGGACAGACCGTCGCGGAGCCCTTCGTGGAGTGCGCCAGCTGCCACGACCCGCACATCGACAAGGCACTGTTCCTGCGCGTCAGCAACGCACGCAGCGCGCTGTGCCTGGCCTGCCACGCGATCTAGCCGGCGGACGGTCCGGCGGGCTTTCTACAATGCGCCGATGCATTGTCCGGTTGCCGTCGAAGTTCCTGGCAAACACCCCTCGGCACGGCTGCCCACGCCGACGCGATGGCTGCGACCCGCCTGCATGGTGCTCGCCCTTGCGGGCGTGCTTGCAGGATGCTCCACGCCGCCGGAGTTGCCCCGGCCCCGCCCGGATGCTGTCGCACCGGAGAAGCCGCAGGGTGGCGAAATTGGCCGCGGCAAGGCCTCGTGGTACGGCCCCGGCTTCCACGGCAAGCTGACGGCCAGCGGCGAGCGCTTCGACATGAATGCGAGGACGGCGGCCCACCGGACGCTGGCGTTCGGCTCGCTGGTCCTCGTGCGCAACATGCGCAACGGCCGCGAGGTGGTCGTGCGCATCAATGACCGCGGCCCGCACGTGCGCGGCCGGATCATCGACCTGAGCAAGGCCGCGGCGGCAGCCATCGATCTGTTGCAGGCCGGTGAGGCTCCGGTGATCCTCATGCGGACGACCGAAGACGATCTCTGAAGGTACAGCAGGCGGGCATTCCACGCGCCGCATCCGTGATCGGCCCGGTCGGCGCGCTAGAGTGACGGCATGCATTGGCTTCGCAGCATCATCCGTCGCGCGCCCCGGCGCTATCTCGTGCTGGGCAAGACCAGCCTGCTGGTCGGCGCCATCCTGATCGTCGGTGCCGTCTTCGCGCGGGGCGGTCTGGTGGCCCTCAATACCGAACGTGCGGAAGCCAAGCTGCCTGCGCTGCGGACGCTGGCCGAGGCCTATCCGCAGTACCCCACGTGGATCGTCCCGGAAGGGCCGCTCGGTTTCGCCATCAGCGCCGTGCTGGTCCTCATCGGCACCGGGCTCACGGTGATGGCCGAGGCGGCGATCAAGGAGCAGCGGTGGCGCGGCAAGGTGTAGGTTGGTGGTGAGCGCCGTCCCGGCCGGAGACTGGTACGCTGCGGACTTCGTGGAGGCCTCATGCGGAAACTTCTCGTGATCATCGCGGCCGCTGCAATGGCGGCTCCTGCACTGCACGCTGCCGCCCCCGCGCCTCGCGCCAAGGCAAGCGACAGCGCCAAGGCCGCCTTCATCAAGAAGTGCTTCCGCGACCAGACCAAGAAGGCTTGCACGGCGCCGCCTGCGGCGCGCGTGAAGCAGTAGCGGCCATCGCGGCAGGGTTGCAGCCTTAGCGCGAGCGCCCGGTTTCCGCGTCGATCACCACCATGCGCACTTCGCCGGCCTTGGTGAGCACCTGGATGCGCCACACGATCGTGCCGTCCACGTGCACGCCGCGTTCCACCGCCAGCACCCGGCCGGGGGTCACGCGCTGCGCGATCGCGGCCGCCTGCTCGCGGTCCACCGCCGCCCACGCAGGCGGCAGCAGGAACAGCAGACCCAGGAGCAGCGCGCCCATGGCGATCAGCCGGTTGTGCCTCGGCAGCAGCGCAGTTGCGCTTCGCATCGGTGTAGCTTTCATCATCATGCGTTCCAGCATAGGCGCTCGATCCTGAACGAGGGAGGAACGGAAGGACCCGCCCCACCGGGGCAAAGCCGGGCTCTGCAGCGACGTACATGCAGAGGAATCGCCCCCGACACTTAAGGGAAAACCCTTGTCCACAGCCGCGCTGCGCGCGGAGGCCCTCCGCGCGCTCTCTACAATGGCTGCACGACAACAAGGCTTGAGTGATGGCCACAGAGACGGAGACTCTCCTGGCCCTGTACCGGACGATGGTCCGGATCAGGGCGTTCGAAGATGCGGCGGAAGTCGCGAGCCAGGGCGGCGTCAGCGCCTACGGCATGACGGCGGGCGTGACCGCGCAGGTCCGCGGGCCGCTGCACCTGTCCACGGGGCAGGAGGCCGTGCCCGCCGGCGTGTGCGCGCACCTGCACCCCGACGACTACCTCACCTCCACCCACCGCGGCCATGGCCACACGCTGGCCAAGGGCGCCGATCCCGTGCGCATGATGTGCGAGCTGTTCGGCAAGGCCACGGGCTACAACGGCGGCAAGGGCGGCTCGATGCATATCGCCGACTTCTCCGTCGGCATGCTGGGCGCCAACGGTGTCGTGGCCGCCGGCCTGCCGATCGCCGTGGGTGCCGCGCACGCGCAGAAGCTGCAGCGGCGCCAGGGCATCACGGCCTGCTTCTTCGGCGACGGCGCGATCAACCGCGGCCCCTTCCTCGAAGCGCTGAACTGGGCCCGCGTGTACGAGCTGCCGGTGCTGTTCGTGTGCGAGGACAACCGCTGGAGCGCCACCACGCCGAGCGGCCCGATGACCGCGGGCGATGGCGCCTCGGCCCGCGCTGCCAGCCTCGACATCCCCGCCGTGCAGGTGAACGGCAACGACGTGATCGCGGTGCACCGCGCCGCGGCGGAACTGGTGCCGCAGGTCCGCGCCGGCAACGGCCCGCACCTGCTGCACGCCATCACCTACCGCGTCAAGGGCCACGTCTCGGTGGACCCGGCCGCCTACCGCGATCCGAAGGAACTGGAAGCGGCGCTGCGCGACGACCCGATCGTGCGTGCCCGCGCCGCGTACCTCGCACTGGCGGGTGCCGACGCCGCGCAGCTGCAAGCCATCGGGCGCGAAGCGGCCGAGGAAGTGCAGCGCGCACTGGCCGCTGCGGACGCGGCGCCCTGGCCGGAGGCGGCCAGCGCCTTCACCGACGTGCAGACCACGGGAGCGGGCCAATGGCGCTGATGACGTATGCGCAGGCCGCGCAGCTGGCCCTGCAGCACGAGATGGAAGCCGATGCGAACGTGGTCGTGCTCGGCGAAGACGTCGGCCGCGGCGGCATCTTCGGCCAGTACCGCGGCCTGCAGGAGCGCTTCGGCACGCAGCGCGTGATCGACACCCCGATCAGCGAAGCCGCCATCCTGGGCGCCGGCGTCGGGATGGCGCTCGCGGGCCTGCGGCCGGTGATCGAGATGCGCGTCGTGGACTTCGCCCTCTGCGCGATGGACGAGATCGCCAACCAGGGTGCCAAGAACCGCTTCATGTTCGGCGGCCAGGGACGCGTGCCGATGGTGGTGCGCATGCCGATCGGCATCTGGGATGCGTCGGCGGCGCAGCACTCGCAATCGCTGGAGAGCTGGTTCGCCCACCTGCCGGGCCTGGTGGTGGTCTGCCCCGCCACGCCGCAGGACAACTACTCCATGCTGCGCGCGGCGCTCGCCAGCGGCGACCCGGTGGTGTACATGGAGCACAAGACGCTGTGGGGCCTGCAGGGCGAGGTCGATCCCGCCCAGCCCGCGGAGCTGGGGCGTGCGCGCATCGTTCGGCCCGGCGCCGACCTCACCATCGTGAGCTGGAGCCGCCAGCTGCAGGCCTGCACCCAGGCCTGCGAGGCGCTCGCGGCCGAAGGCGTGCAGGCCGAACTGATCGACCTGCGCAGCATCTGGCCCTGGGACCGCGAGGCGGTGCTGGCCTCGTGCGCGCGCACCGGCCGGCTGCTGGTGGTGCACGAGGCCGTGCAGGCCGCCGGCTTCGGCGCCGAGATCGCCGCCACCGCGGCCGAGGCGACGGGCTGCCGCGTGCGCCGCCTCGGTGCCCCGCGCATCCCGGTGGGCTATGCGCCGGTGTTGGAAGCGCAGTCGCGGGTCGACGCCGATGCGATCGTCGCGGCCGCACGCGCTCTGCGCGGGCAAGGGGAACGGCCATGACGCAAGTGCCGCACAACGTGCCCGAGGAGCTGCCGCTGGAGGAGGCGCCCGAGGAGCCGACCCGCGTGCCGCTCGCCATCGAGGACTGGCTCACCGTCATCGTGATGGGCCTGCTGGCGCTGATCACCTTCGCCAACGTGGTGGTGCGCTACTTCACCAACCAGTCCTTCGCCTGGACCGAGGAGATCTCGGTCCACCTGATGATCGTGCTGGTGCTGGTGGCCGGCTCCGCCTCGGTGGCGCGCAACCGCCAGATCCGCATCGAGTTCTTCGCCGACGCCGGCCCCGAGGAGCGGCAGCGCAAGCTGGCCCGCTTCGGCGCGCTGATGGTGTGCGTGCTGTTCGTGCTGCTGGCGGCGCTCAGCACGCGCCTCGTCTACGACCACTGGAAGTACGAGGAGACCTCGCCCGGCATCGGCGTGCCGCAGTGGTGGTATTCGATCTGGCTGCCGTTGCTGTCGCTGGCGATCGCCGGCCGCGCCTTCGGACTGTTCCTGCGCCGGAGGCGTGCACGGTGATCGGCGCCCTCCTGTTCGCCATCTTCATCGGCATGATGGTCGTGGGCGTGCCGATCGGCGCCGCCCTCGGCCTGGCCGGTGCCGCCGCCATCGCGCTGGCCAATGCCGACACGCAGTGGTTCGGCCTGCTGGCGGTGCCGCAGAACTTCTATGCGGGCCTGGGCAAGTACCCGCTGCTGGCCATCCCGATGTTCGTGCTGGTCGGCTCCATCTTCGACCGCTCGGGCGTCGCCGCGCGGCTGGTGAACTTCGCGGTCGCCATCGTCGGCCGCGGCTCCGGCATGCTGCCGCTGGTGGCGATCGCCGTGGCGATGTTCCTGGGCGGCGTCTCCGGTTCCGGCCCGGCCAACGCCGCCGCAGTGGGCGGCGTGATGATCGCCGCGATGGCGCGCGCGGGCTACCCGGCCGGCTACTCGGCTTCCATCGTCGGCGCGGCCGCGGCCACCGACATCCTGATCCCGCCCTCGATCGCCTTCATCGTCTACTCGGTGCTGGTGCCCGGCGCCTCGGTGCCCGCGCTGTTCGCCGCCGGCATGGTGCCCGGCGTGCTGGTGGGTCTGGCCCTGATCGTGCCCGCCGTGTGGATGGCGCGCCGCAACGGCATGGGCGCGGCCGAGGCGCAGCTGCCGCGACCGCCCTTCTGGCGCAGCCTGCGCGAGGCGAGCTGGGGCCTCGCCGCGCCGGTGGTGATCCTCGGCGGCATGCGTGCCGGCTGGTTCACGCCCACCGAAGCCGCCGTGGTGGCGGTGTTCTACGGCCTGTTCGTCGGCATGGCGATCCACCGCACGATCGGCGTGCGCGACCTGTTCGTGATCCTGCGCGAGGCCGGCGAGATCTCCGCCGTGATCCTGCTGGTGGTGGCGCTGGCCGGCGTGTTCGCCTATTCGCTCTCCACGCTGGGCATCATCGACCCGGTCACCAGGGCGATCACGCAGTCCGGCCTGGGCGAGTTCGGCGTGCTGTCGCTGCTCGTGCTGCTGCTGGTGGCGGTGGGCATGGTGCTGGACGGCGTCTCGATCTTCCTGATCTTCGTGCCGCTGATGATGCCGATCATCAACCACTACCACTGGGAC
>NZ_DASSVG010000571.1:0-2719 GCF_035706265.1 Ramlibacter sp.
CGTGACGAAACCCTGCGGCGCGAAGCCGGCCTGGGTGGCGACGCCGAAGCCGATGCGGTCGGCCTCGCGTTCCATGTCGCGCGAGAAATTGAGCTGCTGCTGCGCCGCCAGGGCCTGGCTGCCGGCCATCACGGCGCCGCCCGCCTGCGGATTGCGGCTGGCCGCCATGGCGCCGAGGATCATCGCCGCCAGCATCCAGGGCGCCTGCTGGTTGCCCTTGGTGACCAGGCGCGAGATGTGGCGCTGCGTGACGTGGCTCAGCTCATGCGCCAGCACCGACGCGAGCTCGTCGCGGTTGGCGGTGACGCTCACCAGCCCCAGGTGCAGGCCCAGCCAGCCGCCCGGCAGCGCGAAGGCGTTGATCGTGCGGTCCTTGCCCAGGAGCACCTGCCAGGCGAAGCGTTCGTCCAGTTCGGCGCTGAGCTCGCCGCGGGCGCGCGCCGCATCCAGCAGCGGCTGCCAGAGGCTCTGCACGTATTCCACCAGCACCGGGTCGTCGATGTAGTCCGGATCGCGATAGAGCTCGCGCGCGATCTGCTCGCCCAGCTTGCGCTCCGCACCGGTGGTGATGTCGCCCGTGTCCCCGAGCGTGGGCAGCTGGGCGCCGGCCGGCGTGGTGGCCAGCAAGGCGGCGGTCAGCACGGCGGCGAGGCCGCGGCGGGCGAGGGGCGTGGAGGAAAGGCTCAAAACGAATCCAGCGGCAGGAAGCCGATCACTTCGGCCGTGCCCGCGTCGAGCAGCACGGTCCAGGCCAGGGCCTTGCGGGCGACCATGGGCAAGTATGCCGCGTGGTCGGCGTCGCGTCCCGCCTTGCGCAAGGCCTCTTCGATGGCAGTGGCTTGCTGCGGGAAACGCCGCTCCAGCTGGGCCACCGGCCGGGCGGCGGCGATGACGCGCTGGCGCGCCTCGCCATAAGGCTGCCAGAGCGCGGGCTGGGCCGCGAGCTGCACGCCCTGCAGCGCCTGCATGGTGTAGTCCAGGCTCTCCTGCTGGTTGCGGAACGGCCGCAGCGCGATCAGCGTCGGCCCACCCGGCGGCGCCACCGGGATCCCGGACAGGGCCAGTTGCACCAGCTCCTCGGGGATGTCCACCTGGTGCACCACCCGGAAGCGGTCGACCTCGTAGACCAGGTGCACGGGGCGGGCCAGGTGCACGGTCCAGAGGCCGTAGGCCAGGCCGCCCAGCTGCAGCAGCGCCACGATGGCGAGGTCGCGCCGCAGTTCCGTGCGCGGCTTGGCCCGGTTGAAAATCGCAAAGGTGATCAGCGGCCCGAGCGCCACGTCGACCGCGACGACCAGCTGGAACAGTTCACGGCCGCCGGAAATCTCGCGGTAGGGCCACGGGTACCAGAGCGCGAAGACCAGCAGGCCCGCGGTGGCGGCAACCAGGGCGCTCAAGCCGAGATGGATGGCGGCGGCCTTGAGGCGGCTGTGCCAGTCGAAGCGGGACGTATGATGGCTGAGGGAAACCAAGGGTTGTTGCATGAGCGGACTGACTCATTTCGATGCGCAAGGCCAGGCGCACATGGTGGACGTTGCGTCCAAGGCGGCGACGCACCGCATCGCCGTGGCATCCGGCCGAATCGAGATGCTACCCGCTACCCTGGCGATCATCCAGAGCGGGACTGTGAAGAAGGGCGACGTGCTGGGCATTGCCCGGGTCGCCGGCATCATGGCCGCCAAGAAGACCAGCGAGCTGATACCGCTGTGCCACCCCCTGGCGCTGACCCGGGTGGCGATCGAGTTCGAGCTGGCGCCGGCCCAGGCCGGCGCTGCCGACGCCGTGGTCTGCACCGCCACCGTGGAGACGGTGGGCCCCACCGGGGTCGAGATGGAGGCCTTGACGGCCGTGAATGTCGCCCTCCTCACCATCTACGACATGTGCAAGGCCGTCGACCGCGGCATGACCATCACGGCCGTCCAACTGTGTGAAAAGCACGGTGGGAAGTCCGGAAGTTACGTCAAGGGCTAACCCCGACTTGCGTCAATTCCCTAGCCAATAGCAGAATGGATGTTAGGGAATTCTTCAGATGTAACGGCCATGTGTCTTCTGCGACGAAGGTGCTAAGGGCCAGAGGGGTTGGCAATCATGTTCACTTGGCTCAAGCGACGCACCGCGGCACCGGCCCCGCAGCCTGTGCGCAAGGCCAATGCCAGGCCGATCCGCACCTCGCCTCGTCCCATCACGCCGCGTTCGCAATCCACGGCCGCGCATCACCAACCCCGTTTCGTCGACACGGCGCCGCTGCCTGAAGTGGTGGCCGAAGGCAACACCCAGGCCGACTGGAGCATGTGGGAAGACTCCGTGATGCAGCTGGACAGCCAGATGCAGGACATCGCACCGAGCAAGCGGGTGTACGTGCGCGAGACCCGCCCCAGTCAGCTGGACGACATCGACGCGTTTTCGAGCGTGCGGGGCAAGCGGGACGTCTAGTCCGCACCGCGCGGCACGCCGTGGCCGCGCTCCCGCCAGGCCCGGTATTCGGCCGGGAAGGCGGCCCGATAGCGCGCCAGCAACTGCACCGCCTCCTCTTCCCGCCCGAGCAGGGTGGCGCTTTCGATCGCCCGTTCGATGACGCGCGACTCGGGCGAGTAGTGCAGGACCTCGAGCGCCAGCGGGTAGAGCCGGTGGGCATTCGCGGCGTTGACGGTGGACAACGTGAGGTCCGCGAAGCGGGCCTGACCGGAGAAAAGCCAGGACTTGCGGACCTTCGCAAGGG
>NZ_DASSVG010000572.1:0-4501 GCF_035706265.1 Ramlibacter sp.
AGCCGGGTCGCAGCGCCGTGACGGTCACCGTCTCGGGCTCCGTGCAATTGCGCTGATCCGGCGCCGGGCGGCGGCGGATGCCGGCGCCCGGTTCAGTCCGACAGGGCGGACCGGGCGGCGCGGCTAAGCTGCCCTGCATGGCCGCCGTCCTGCCCGCTTCCGACTCCGCCGACCAGGACGGCGTCGCCGCCGCGCGGGCGCAGCCGGAGTTCTTCATCGTGATGAACCGCGGCTCGGGCAGCCACGAGGGGGAGGACGTGCGCGCCGCCGTCGTCACCGAACTGGAGCGCGCCGGCCGCGCCCATCGCTTCGTTCCGGTGCCGCCGGGCGAGATCGTCCAGGCCTGCCAGGACGCGGCCCGGATGGCGCGCGAACACGGTGGCGTGCTGGTCGCCGTCGGCGGCGACGGCACGCTCAATTGCGCGGCGCAGGCGGCGCTGGCGCACGACTGCCCGCTGGGCGTGGTCGCCCAGGGCACCTTCAACCTGTTCGCCCGCGAGCACGGGCTGCCGCTGGAGGCGGCCGAGGCGGTGCGGGCCCTGCTGGCGGCACGGCCGGAGCCGGTGCAGGTGGGCTGGGTGAACCAGCGGGTGTTCCTGGTCAACGCGTCGGTGGGGCTCTACCCGAAGCTGCTGGCCGACCGCGAAGTGGTCAAGCAGCGGCTCGGCCGCCGGCGCTGGATCGCGATGCTGGCCGCCCTCAAGAGCCTGCTGGAATGGCGGCTGCAGCTGGTGCTGGACGCCGAGCTCGACGGCCAGCTGACGAAACTGCGCACGGCCAGCGTCTTCGTCTGCAACAACCGCCTGCAGTTGGAGCGGGTGGGGGTGGAAGAGGCGGTGGTGGCGCAGGTCGGCGAAGGGCGGCTCGCGGGGCTGCTGGTGCGCGGCACCAGCCCCTGGACCAAGCTGCGCATGCTGTTCAAGGCCGCCTGCGGCCGGCTGGCGGCCGAACCGGAGATCCACAGCTTCACCCTGCGCACGCTGGCCGTCGGCGCCCGCGGCGCGCGGCGGCTGAAGGTGGCCACCGACGGCGAGGTCACGTGGATGCAGCTGCCGCTGCGCTTCACCGTGGCGCCGCGGCCGCTGCAGGTGATGCTGCCGCCGCCGGAGCTGCGCCTGCCCGTGCGATGACCGTCATCCTGCATCTCTCCGACACGCACTTCGGCACCGAGGAGGGGCCCGTGGTCGCCGCCTTGCAGGCCTTGGTGCGGCAGGAGAAGCCCACGGCGGCGATCCTGAGCGGCGACATCACCCAGCGGGCCCGCAGCGCGCAGTTCGCGGCGGCGCGGGCGTTCTGCGATTCGCTCCACGTGGACCACCTGCTGACGCTGCCGGGCAACCACGACATCCCGCTTTTCAACGTGGCCGCGCGGCTGTTCGCCCCCTACCGCAGCTATGCCCGCGCGTTCGGCCACAACCTGGAGCCGGAGCTGGAATTCGCCGACGTGCTGGTGATCGGCGTGAACACGACGCGGCCCGAGCGCCACAAGGACGGCGTGGTGTCGCCGCGCCAGATCCGGCGGGTGGTGCAGCGGCTGCGCGGGGCGCCGCGCGAGCAGTTGCGGATCGTCGTCACCCACCAGCCGGCCTGCGTGATGCGGCCGCAGGACGAGAAGGACCGGCTGCACGGGGGCGAGCAGGCGGCGCTGGCCTGGTCGCATGCCGGCGCGGACCTGCTGCTGGGCGGCCACATCCACCTGCCGTTCGTGAGCGACGTGTGCACGCGGGTGAAGACGGCCTCACGCACCCTCTATTGCATCCAGGCCGGCACGGCCCTGTCGTACCGGGTGCGGCACAACACGCCGAACTCGGTCAACCTGATCCGCTGGTCACCGCCCGCAGCAGGCGCGCCGCGCGTGTGCCACGTGGAGCGCTGGGACTACGACCTCGCGGACGAACGCTTCGAGCTCACGCATCCGTACGAGTTGAAGCTGGCTGAGTGACGGCCGGAACCCCCAATTGCCGGACGCAAAGAACGCAAAGGGTACGCAAAGGACGCAAAAGAACATCCTTGAATTTCTTTGCGTTCTTTGCGTATCTTCGCGTCCTTTGCGTCCGGCTGCTCGGCTGTCCGGATGTTTGGCTGTTACTGCGCTGCCCAACCCCCATCCATGTTCCACGCCGCGCCCCGCACGTTCTTCGCCGCTTCCGAGCAGAAGAACACCGCCAGCTCGCCGAGTTCCTCGGGGGTGGTGAACTGCAGCGATGGCTCCTTTTCGGCCAGCAGCTGCTTCTTCGCCTCCTCGTTGCTCAGGCCTTCGGCGGCGGCGCGGGCGTCCACCTGCTTCTGCACCAGGGGCGTCAGCACCCAGCCGGGGCAGATCGCGTTGCAGGTGACGCCGGTGGTGGCGGTCTCCAGCGCCGTCACCTTGGTCAGGCCCACGATGCCGTGCTTGGCGGCCACATAGGCGGCCTTCTGCGCCGAGGCCACCAGGCCGTGCACCGAAGCCACGTTGATGATCCGGCCCCAGTTGGCGGCCTTCATGGCCGGCAGCGCGAGCCGGCTGGTGTGGAACGCGCTCGACAGGTTGATCGCGATGATCGCGTCCCAGCGCTCGGGCGGGAAATCCTCGACCAGCGCGACGTGCTGGATGCCGGCGTTGTTGACCAGCACGTCGACGCGGCCGAAGGTCTCGGCCGCGTAGTGCATCATGGCTTCGATCTCCGCGGGCTTGCTCATGTCCGCGCCGTGGTAGCCGACCTTCACGCCGAGGGCGGCGATCTCGGCCTTCGGGCCTTCGACGTCGCCGAAGCCATTGAGCACGATGTTGGCGCCCTGGCGGGCCAGCGCCTTGGCGATGCCCAGGCCGATGCCGCTGGTGGAGCCTGTGACGAGGGCGGTCTTGCCTTTCAGCATGGGGTGTTCTCCTCTCCGGGATAATCTTGGGAATGAAGCAGCCGAGCAAGCGAGCGTAATCGCTTCCGGTTGCCCCGCGCATCCATGACCGCTCCTACGCTGAACTACGTATCCTGCCCCGATGCCGTCGGCAGCCATCGCATGGCGTACTGGCTGTGGGGCGCGCCCGAGGCGAAGCACGCGATCGTCTGCGTGCACGGCCTGTCGCGCCAGGGGCGCGACTTCGACGTGCTGGCCCAGGCACTGCTCGCGCGCAGCCCGCAGCCGCTGCGCATCGTGTGCCCCGACGTGGCCGGCCGCGGCCGCAGCGACTGGCTGGCCGATCCGCAGGGCTATGCCATCCCGCAGTACACCGCCGACATGCTGCAGCTGCTGGCGCAGCTCCATGGCGCCGCGCCGCTGGAAACGCTGGACTGGGTCGGCACCAGCATGGGCGGGCTGATCGGGCTCGCGCTGTGCGGCACGCCCAAGCTGCCGCTGCCCGTCCCGGTGCGCCGCCTGGTGCTCAACGACGTCGGCCCGGTGATCGAATGGACGGCGCTGCAGCGCATCGGCACCTATCTCGGGAACACCGGCCGCTTCGAATCGGTGCAGCAGGCGGCCGACGCGATGTGGCAGATCTCGCGCAGCTTCGGCCCCCACACGCCCGAGCAGTGGCTGGCCCTGTCGCAGGCCATGGTCCGGCCGCTGCCGGATGGCGGCTTCACGCTGCACTACGACCCGGCGATCGCGGTCCCCTTCCGCACCGTCACCGAGGCGGCTGCGCAGCAGGGGCAGGCGGCGCTGTGGCAGCTCTTCGACGCGGTCAGGGCGCAGACGCTGCTGCTGCGCGGCGCCGAATCGGACCTGCTCTCGCGCGAGACCGCGCTGGAGATGACGCGCCGCGGCCCGCGGCCGCGCCTGCTCGAATTCCAGGGCGTCGGCCATGCGCCGACGCTCGTCGCCCACAACCAGGTCGAGGCGGTCGCCGCCTTCCTCCTGCACAACGAATCCGCGTCCGATGAAAAGCCATACAGCGGAACAGGGTGAGCGGCTGCCCGAACTGGTGGCGGCCGCCGAACAGGCGCTGCCGCAGCAGGTCCACGCGCTGCAGCGCGCGCGGGCCTTCGCCGAGCCGCTGATCGCCGGCGAGACGCTGGAGACCGGCGAGAACACGCTCGCCCATGCCGACGCCGTCGCGGCCATCCTCAAGGCCATGGGCGGCTCCGAGGCGATGCAGGCCGCGAGCTACCTCGTGTACGCCTGCCCGCACCTGAACAAGCCGCAGGAAGTGATTGCCAAGGCGTTCGGCGAGAGCTATGCCGCGCTGGCGATCGAGACGACCAAGCTGGTGCGCGTGCAGCAGCAGGCGCGCGGCGCCGAGCACTTCCTCGAAGACAAGCGGGTGCAGACCGAGAACGTGCGCAAGATGCTGCTCGCGTTCTCGCGCGACCTGCGCGTGGTGATGCTGCGCCTGGCCTCGCGGCTGCAGACCCTGCGCCACTACGCGGCCACCAAGCAGCCGATGCCGCCGGCCGTGGCGCGCGAGGCGCTGCAGGTGTTCGCGCCGCTGGCCAACCGCCTGGGCATCTGGCAGGTGAAGTGGGAGATGGAAGACCTGGCCTTCCGCTTCCTCGAACCCGACACCTACAAGCAGGTCGCCCGC
>NZ_DASSVG010000573.1:0-2797 GCF_035706265.1 Ramlibacter sp.
CCCCCGGGCGCGGGCGGGCTCGCGGAGCCGCCGGCCAGTGGCGGCCTCGCCGAGCCGCCGGCTGCCGGTGGCCTCGCCGAGCCGCCTTCGGATGGCGCGGCGTCCGGCAGCCTGGCGGAGCCGCCTGCCTCGGGAGGGGTCGCCGAACCGCCGGCCGCCGGCGCTGGCGTTAGCGAGCCTCCAGGCACCGTCGCCGAGCCTTCCACCACCCAGCCGGATCCCGCGCTCTCCACCGGAGTGCAGGAGCCGCCCGGCGCGGACGGCACGGCGAAGGCCGGCGAGATTGGCGCCGAGCGCCCGGCGCCCCAAGCCTGGTGGATCACCTTCGGCGTCTTCGGCTTCATGCTGGCGGTCTTCTATGCGCTCCTGAGCTTCGCACGGCTGGAAGTGTTCAAGATGCTGCTGACCAGCTTCTTCCCGCTGATGGTGCTGATCCTGTCGGTGCTCGGTTCCATCGTCCTGGGCCTCGCCACGCCGACGGAGGCGGCCGCCGTCGGCGCACTCGGCGGCTTCGTGCTGGCGCTGGCCTACCGGCAGCTGACCTTCGAGGTGATCAAGGAGAGCGTCTTCCTCACGGCCAAGACATCGGCCATGGTGTGCTGGCTGTTCGTCGGCTCGGCGATCTTCTCGGCGGCCTTCGCGCTGCTGGGCGGGCAGGAGCTGGTGGAACGCTGGGTGCTCAGCATGAACCTGAGCAAGACCCAGTTCATGGTGCTGTCGCAGGTGATCATCTTCATCCTGGGCTGGCCGCTGGAATGGACCGAGATCATCGTGATCTTCATGCCGATCTTCGTGCCGCTGCTGGACAAGTTCGGCGTGGATCCGCTGCTGTTCGGCCTGCTGGTCGCGCTGAACCTGCAGACGGCCTTCCTCTCGCCGCCGGTGGCCATGTCCGCCTTCTACCTGAAGGGGGTGAGCCCGCCGCACGTCAGCCTGAACGAGATCTTCATAGGGATGATGCCGTTCATGGGGATGCAGATCGTGGCCATCTTCCTGCTGTACGTCTGGCCGGAAGTGGGCCTGTGGCTGCCCTCGGTGCTGTACGCACGCTAGGAGACCGGGCCGACCCGGCTCGCCAGGAAAAGCGGCTTCGGCCGCTTTTTCCTTTTTCGGCGGCGCGACAAAGGCCGCCGCCGCACTCCACTGCCGTTGACGTTGACGTAAACGTCAATTAGGCTTCGGGTTCCCGCCGGAGAATCCCCCCCATGACCGACCTGTCCGCCGAATACAAGGCGCTGGCGAACTATCGCCCGACCAACAAAGTCCGCTTCGTCACCGCCGCGAGCCTGTTCGACGGGCATGACGCCGCCATCAACATCATGCGGCGCATCCTGCAAGGCACCGGCGCGGAAGTGATCCACCTGGGCCACAACCGCAGCGTCGACGAAGTCGTCACCGCGGCCCTGCAGGAGGACGTGCAGGGCATCGCCGTCAGCTCCTACCAGGGCGGGCACGTCGAGTACTTCAAGTACATGGTGGACCTGCTGCGCCAGCGCGGCGGCGCCCACATCCAGGTGTTCGGCGGCGGCGGTGGCGTGATCGTCCCGGCGGAGATCCAGGAGTTGCAGGACTACGGCGTAGCGCGCATCTACAGCCCCGAGGACGGCCAGCGCATGGGCCTGCAGGGCATGATCGGCGAGATGGTGATGCGCTGCGACCAGGACCTGGCGCCGCTCGCGCCGAAGTCGCTGGCCGCCATCCAGGGCCACGGCGAGCAGAACTGGCGCGCCCTCGCCCAGCTGATCACCGCGCTCGAAAGCGGCAGCGCCGATGCGGACCTGGTCAAGGCGATCCGCCTGCAGGCCGACCAGCAGCGCACGCCCGTGGTGGGCATCACGGGCACCGGCGGCGCCGGCAAGTCCTCGCTCACCGACGAAATGATCCGCCGCCTGCGCCTGGACCAGGACGACGCGCTGCGCATCGCCGTGATCTCGATCGACCCCTCGCGCCGCAAGACCGGCGGCGCGCTGCTGGGCGACCGCATCCGCATGAACGCAATCGGCCCCTGGCCCAAGCGGGCCGGCCAGGGCGCTGCCGCGGACGACGGCCGGCGCGTCTACATGCGCTCGCTCGCCACGCGCGAATTCGGCAGCGAGATCTCCGCCGCGCTCGGGGACGTCATCGCCGCCTGCAAGGCCGCCGGCTTCGACCTGGTGATCGTGGAGACCTCCGGCATCGGCCAGGGCGACGCCGCCATCGTGCCGCACGTGGACATCCCGATGTACGTGATGACGCCGGAGTTCGGCGCCGCCAGCCAGCTCGAGAAGATCGACATGCTGGACTTCGCCGAATTCGTGGCGATCAACAAGTTCGACCGCAAGGGCGCGGCCGACGCGCTGCGCGACGTGGCCAAGCAGGTGCAGCGCAACAAGCAGGCCTTCACGCAGAAGCCGGAGGAGATGCCGGTGTTCGGCACCATGGCGGCGCGCTTCAACGACGACGGCGTGACGGCCCTCTACCAGGCGATGAAGCCGCGCATGATGGAGCTGGGCCTGCCGCTGAAGGAAGGCCGCCTGCCCCGCGTGGAGGTGCGCCACAGCACCAACCAGACGCCGGTGGTGCCGCCCGCGCGCACGCGCTACCTGGCGGACATCGCCGACACCGTGCGCGGCTACAAGGCGCGCGTGCGCCAGCAGGCGCAGATCGCGCGCGAGATCCAGCAGCTGAAGGAAGCCGCGCGCATGCTGAAGGTGGACAAGCCGGACCGCTCGCCCGCCGCCGAAGCCACGCTGGACCTGGCCGCGCAGCGCCTCGCGCGCATGGACAAGGACGCCCTGCACCTGCTGAAGCAGTGGCC
>NZ_DASSVG010000574.1:0-10945 GCF_035706265.1 Ramlibacter sp.
TGACCAGGAGCACCGGGACAGGCGCCCGGGCCTCGCGCGGCAGGCTCAGCGTGAACAGCAGCAGGAGGTGGGCGACGACGGAGAGGGCAATGGCAGGCCACAGCGATTTCCATGGCAGGTGCGGGCGCCCCGGCGCGAGCCTGGCCCCCTTTTCCCGACTACCGCGCGGCGCCCTGTTGACCACCCGAACAATCCCCCAGATGAGCTGCGCCGTCCGTCAGGCATGCTTACCCACTCATCGCAGGCCGGCCCTGATGCCTACGGACTAAAGCATAAGCTGGCTGGCAAACCGGATCGGGAGGCGGCCGCATGGCCGTCGCAATGAGGCCACACATGGACAGAAGAACATCGGGATTCACGCTGATCGAACTGATGATCACCGTGGCCATCGTGGCCATCCTGGGGGCGATCGCGCTGCCCTCCTACCGGTCCTACATCACGCGCGGCCGGATCCCGGAGGCCACCACCGCACTGGCCAACAAGCGGGTGCAGATGGAACAGTTCTTCCAGGACAACCGCACCTACGAGGGCGCGCCGGCCGGCAACAACGACACCGCCTCGAGCAAGTACTTCGACTTTTCCGCCAGCAACGGCGGCACCGACACGCGCAGCGCCACCGGCTACACGCTCTACGCCCGCGGCAAGAACGGGATGGAGGGCTTCACGTACAGCGTCGACCAGTCGAACGCGAGGCAGACCGTCGTCAGCGGCGTCTCCGGCTGGAGCGACGGGACGGTGAACTGCTGGCTCACCAAGGCGGGAAATTCGTGCTGAACCCTGGACGTCAGCGCGGCGTGAGCCTGGTCGAGGTGATGATCGGCGTCACCCTCGCCGGCATCCTGATCGCGATGGGCATCCCCGCCTTCCAGACCGGCATGCAGAACCGGCAGATCCGCGGCACGGCCGACGCGATCCAGAACGGGCTCGTGCTCGCGCGCACGGAAGCGCTGCGCCGCAACCGGATCGTCAAGTTCACCCTCGGCCCCGCCGGCGGGACCTGGGTGGTCGGCTGCGAATCGGTGGACACGACCATCGTGGACGGCCAGGAGGCCTGCCCGGAAACGATCCAGAGCCGGGCCGGCAACGACACCACGGGCGGCGTGGCCGTGCAGGTGTTGCAGATGGATGCCGGCGGCGGCGACCCGACCGAAGTGCCGGGCGAACTCTGGCTCAACGCCATGGGCCGGACCAAGAGCGGGACGCTGCCGGCGGACAAGATGATGGTGTTCCAGGTCACGCATCCTTCCGCCGGAGCATGCGCCAGGGATGGCGGCCAGCTGCGCTGCCTCAACGTGGTGATGACGGCCATGGGCCAGGTCCGCATGTGCGATCCCGCCACTTCCGCGCCCGACCCGCGCGCCTGCCCCTGGTAGGAGGACCGAGATGCGTCCGCTCCGCCCCCTGCCTGCCCTCCGGCCCCGCATGCGCCGGCGGCAGCGCGGCGTCATGCTGCTCGAAGCCCTGATCGCGATCCTGATCTTCTCGGTGGGCGTGCTGGGCCTGGTGGGGCTGCAGGCCAGCGCGGTCAAGCAGTCCACCGAAGCGCGCATGCGCGCCGATGCGGCCCAGCTCGCGGAGCAGCTGATCGGCCAGATGTGGGGCGACAACCGCGCCGTCGGCAACCTGAAGGCCAAGTACGAGACCTGCACCGACGGCAGTTGCACCGGCTACACCGACTGGGCCGCCACCGTGTCCAACACCTTGCCCGGCGCGACCATCACTTCGCCCACGATGCGCCCTTCCGTCGCCGTCAACGACGAAGGCATCGTGACGATCTCCATCTACTGGAACGCGGTGTCCGACGATCCGGCGGCGGCGCGCCACCAGTACAACGTCGAGACGCAGATCGTCCAATGAAAGCCCTGCGCCTCGCCCCGCCCCTGCGCCGCCAGTCCGGCTTCACCCTGGTCGAGATCCTGGTCGGCCTGGTGATCGCGATGATCGGCACCGTGATCATGATGGAGGTGCTGCTCACCTCCGACCAGCGCACCCGCACCAGCACGGCCGGCAACGAGGCGCTCTCCAGCGGCGCCGTGATGCTGCACCTGATGCAGCGCGACCTGGTCCAGGCCGGCTTCGGCCTCACGTCGAACGCGCTCCTCAACAACTGCAGCGTGGCTCTGCCGACCGGCGCCACCGTGCCGCTGGCCCCGGTGGTGATCAATCCCCCGACCTCCCTGGTCCCCGCGGCCGATGCCAACACCGACCGGCTGCTGGTCTTCTACAGCAGCGACAGCGGCCAGCCCGAAGGCCAGGAAGTGGTGGCCGTCAGCGGTTCGAGCTACACCCTGCGCTCGCCCTCCGCATTCGCCGTCGGCGACTACGTGCTGGCCTCGCCCAACGTCTGCAGCGGCACCCTCACGCTGGCACGGGTGACGGCCCTCGGCGCGGCGACGGTGACGGTCGACACGGCCAACACGGCGGCCACCAGCATCTTCAACCTGGGACGCGTGCCCCGCATCGTGGCCTATGCCGTGCGCAACGGCTCCCTGACCTCCTGCGACTTCATGCTGTCGGACTGCCGCGTCGCCAACGCGGCGAACTGGACGGCCGTCGGCGCCAACATCGTGAGCCTGCGCGCGCAGTACGGCCGCGACACGGCCCCGGCCGGCGCCATGGACGGCGTCGACCTGTGGGACCAGACCATCCCCGCCAGCGCCTGCCAGTGGGCCCGCACGCCGGCGGTGCGCTTCGTGCTGGTGGCCCGCAGCAGCCAGTACGAGACGAAGATCGACGAGACGACCCGGCAGCGCGTCTGCGACACCGTGACGGCGGCCACGCCGCTCTGGGCCGGCAGCACCGGGGGCTCCACCGCGCCCGTCGACCTCAGCGCCGCCTCCGACTGGCAGTGCTACCGCTACAAGACCTTCGAGACCGTTGCGCCGGCGCGCAACACCGCCTGGATCAGGGTGCCATCGGGATGTTGAACCGCAGCTTCGTCCTTTCGCGTCGGGCGCGGGCCGCCGGCCAGCGCGGCATCGTGCTGATCGTGGCCCTGGTGGTGCTGGTGGCGCTGACGATCGCCGGCATCGCGATGGTGCGCTCGGTGGACACGGCCACCCTGGTGGCCGGCAACCTCGCCTTCCAGCAGGCCGCCACCCACGCGGCCGACAAGGGCGTGGAAGCGGCGCTCGGCATGCTGGCCGAGAAGGCGACCGAGGGCACGCTCGACACCAACGACGCCACCAACGGCTATTTCGCCACCCTCTCGGTCGCCGACAAGCCCGCCGGCACCCAGAGCTGGCAGGAGTTCTGGCACGACAACCTGGAGACGGTCGCGCGCGAGGCTCCCAACAGCCCGGACACCTTCGGCAACCGGATCTTCTACGTCGTCCACCGGCAGTGCGCCTACGCCAAGCCGGCCGGCGCCGGCGGCGACTGCGTTTCCTCGCCGGCGGTCATCTCCGAATCCACGGGCAATGGGCAGGGCAGCGACGACATCCGGCTCAAGGCCGCCACGGCCGTCTATTACCGCATCACTGTGCGCGTCGCCGGTCCGAGGAGAACGGAAAGCTATGTTCAATCCTTTGTTGCGATGTGACGCCGCCCCGGCGGCGCGAACGGGCCGGCCGGCGCGCCGGGCCCTGGCCCGCGCGCTGGCGCTCGGTTTGAGCGTCTCGGCGCCGCTGGGACTGCTGGCCGCCACCGACCTGTCGTCGGTTCCGCTGCCGACCTTCGCGGTCGGCTCGGCGGTCGACATCAAGCCGAACATCCTGATGGTGCTGGACGACTCCGGCAGCATGAACTGGGACTACCTGCCGGACTGGGCCAACGACCGCCCCGGCAACTACGCGGCCAACTCCAGCCTCGGCCTCGGGCCGCTGCATCCCACCCGGACCTCGATCGACGAATCCCAGTCCCTGCCCTCCTTCCTGTTCCGCAACGCCGCGTTCAACGGCGTGGCCTACAACCCGGCGATCCGCTACCAGCCGCCGATCGGCTCGACCGAAGCGGGCGGCAAGGACACGAGCACCTATCCGAGCATGACGGGGGTGGATTCCAGCACCGGCGCCAGCAGTGCCGCCAAACCCAACTGGCGGGCGGTGGTCTATGACGGTTATGGGGTGCAGCGCGAGTCCGACGGCGACCGTCCCCTGACGGACCTGGAAGCCGAGGCGTTCTTCTACACCGTGATCCCCGGCGAATACTGCGACTCGCCGGCGCTCACCAACTGCACTGCCGCCTCGGCACCGACCGGCAACTTCCAGTATGCGGCGCCCCTGCGCTGGTGCAACAGCACGGCCCTGACCACCTGCCGCAGCCTGCCGGGCGGCAGCTACACCCGGCCGCGCATTCCCGCGCCGCGGACGACCACCATCAGCTTCAGCAACGCCAGCAATGCGGTGGTCACCAGCATCAAGGTCGACAACCTCGAAATCCTGTCGGCTTCGACGACGAGCAGCAGCGATTCCGCCACCGTCGCGAACCGCGTCCGCGACGCCATCAACGCCTGCACCCTCGGCAAGCCTTCGGGGAGCAACTGCCAGGTGGTCGGCTACTTCGCCACCAGTTCCAGCAGCAGCAGTACGGTGCGCATCTACGCACCCGGGACGACCAGCGGCACCCCGGCCGTGAACAAGTCCGGCACCCTCTCCGTCTCGACCGGCGGCGCCTTCGCGCGCGACAGCATTCCCTTGCCCGACTGGAGCAACGGCACCGGCCGCAGCACCAACCCGGTGCCCGGCGAGAACGTGCTGACCGTCATCACCCGCAGCATCGACAGCTACCCCTACCCGGGCAGCAGCACCAAGGCCCCCGGCCGCACCGACTGCACGTCGCGCGCCGACCGGACCTGCTCCTACCAGGAGGAGATGACCAACTACGCCAACTGGTGGGCGTACTACCGCACGCGCATGCAGATGATGAAGACGTCGACGTCGCGCGCTTTCTCGGCCCTCGACACCGATGAGGACATCGCGCAAACGAAGAGCCGCTACCGCGTCGGCTATCTCACGCTGAACAACAACACGGGCAGCGACTTCGTCAACATCGACACCTTCGCCGGCAGCCAGAAGTTCACCTGGTATTCGAAGCTGTTCGCCGCCCGGCCGAACAGCGGCACGCCGTTGCGCGCCGCGCTGTCGACGGCGGGCCGCCTCTACGCCGGCGTGCTGAACGGCGACACCGTCAACGGCGTCCGGGTCCGCGAGCCCCTGCAGTTCTCCTGCCAGCGCAACTACACCATCCTGTCCACCGACGGCTTCTGGAACGGCGCCGGCGGCGTGAAGCTCGATGGGAGCACCGCGATGGACAACCAGGACGGCCCCCTGCCGCGGCCGTACAACGACGGCGGCCAGGCGCAGAACCAGGCGCGCACCAGCCAGCTGCAGAGAAGGATCACGACGCAGACCGCCGAAGTGGGCACCCTCACCCGCGGCACCCTGCAGGACCAGACGCGCACGTCACAGCTGCAGAAGCGCACCTCGGACGACAAGGGCAAGACCTGGAACAGGAGCGGCAGCACCGACGACGATGGCTGGTTCAACACCAGCAGTTGCACCTGGGATACCAGCAGCAACAGCCGCACGGAATGCAGGTACAAGGACGGCGCGTGGACCGGCGCGCAGTCGTGCACCCCCGTGGCGCGGTCCACCGGCACCCGGGACGGCACGACATGGAATGTCTCCGTCGCACGCGACTGCCAGGCGGACGTGGTCGTGTCGCCCTTCGTTTCCGCGGCGTCGTGCACTCCCACCCAGCCCGATTCCAACGGCCGCCACACGGGCTGCCAGTACAGCTTCGGGACGGCGGTCGCGACGCCGACCTGCGAGCCGCAGTTCGTCGATGGCAACTTCACCAACACGACCGTCTACCGCAACTGCCGGCAGATGACCGGCAATCCGCAGAACGTGGCCTCCTGCACGGCCACCAGCACGCCCAACGACCAGGGCCAGATGGTGACCTGCGGCTACAGCGCCTGGACCGGCTGGAGCAATGTGGCGACCTGCACCGCGGTTCCGCAGAGCGCCGGCCCCACCACCTTCGACGTCGGCGTGGCGCGCGAATGCCAGCTGACCTCCTCCGGCGGCACCAGCAACACCCTGGCCGACATCGCCGCGTACTACTACAACCGCGACCTGCGCGACCCGGCCGCCACCACGGGCGTGGACCGCACCGGCTCGTGCGAAGGCCCGATCGTGCCGCCGGCCACCACCCCGAGCAACCTCTGCACGAACAACGTGCAGCCGTTCGGCCGCGACGCCAGCGTCAAGCAGCACATGACGACCCACACGCTGGGCCTCGGCGCCCAGGGCCAGATGGTCTACTCGAACTTCCAGAACGACCTCTCCGGCCAGCGGGTGTACCAGCCGGACTACTGGTCGCAGCAGTCGGGCGACTTCTTCGGCGTGGCGAACGGCAGCATCGCCAACCCCACGAGCGGCATCTGCCCCTGGCTTTCCTCGGGCGCCACCTGCACCTGGCCGACCCCGGCGGCGGATTCGAGCGCCAACATCGACGACCTGTGGCACGCCGCCGTGAACGGCCACGGCACCTACTTCAGCGCCGCCGACCCGATCTCCCTGGGCGATGCGCTGACCGGCGTGCTCAGCCAGATCAACAATCCGCCCCGGCCCGGCACGGCCGCCGCCGCCGCCAGCTCGAACCCGAACATCACGAGCAGCGACAACTTCGTGTTCAGCTCCTCGTACAAGTCGGTCGAGTGGTTCGGCGAACTGATCATGCAGAACTTCAACGAGGACGGCTCGCTCACCGCGCAGCAATGGTCGGCGATGCAGCTGCTCGATTGCGCCACCACCAGCTGGCAGGCGAACCACGCCTACAAGCGGCACGACGCCTTCAAGCAGGGCGGCGTGTGCTACGCCGTGACGGCGGACTACACCTCCGGCGCCGCCTTCGACGGCGGGGACAGCGGCAACGACGGCCAGAACGTCGTGGCGCTGCCGGCCGGCCCGGTCTCCCGCACGATCTACACGGTGGGCTCGGTCTCCGGCTCGCCGGCGCTGGTCCCCTTCACCTGGGCCAGCCTGAGCGGCTCGCAGCAGGGCTTCTTCTCGAAGTCCTCGATCTCCTTCGTGGACACGACCCGGGGCCTCACCCAGTTCTGCACCAGCGGACCGACGTGCATGACCGGCACCGCGCAGGACAGCGCCGCCGGCGAGAACCTGGTGAACTACCTGCGCGGCGACCGCACCTACGAAGGGACGTACTACCGCCAGCGCACCCACGTGCTCGGCGACATCGTGACGGCGGAGGCGCGCTACGTGAAGCAGCCGATGCAGGATTACCTGGACGCCGGATTCGCGCAGTTCAAGAACAACATGGCCAGCCGCGCCGCCACGGTGTACGTGCCGGCCAACGACGGCATGCTGCACGCGTTCGACGCCGTGACCGGCCAGGAACGCTGGGCCTTCATCCCGTCCGCGGTGCTGCCGGAGATCTACCGCCTCGCCGATACCGAGTACGCCAACAAGCACCGCTACTTCGTCGACGGCACGCCGGAAGTGGGCGAGATCTGCCCGCGCGCGCCGACCAACGCCTGCGCCGCCAGCGAATGGCGCACGATCCTGGTGGGCGGCCTCAACCAGGGCGGCAAGGCCTACTACGCGCTGGACATCACCGATCCGGCGAGCCCCCGCCTGCTGTGGGAGTTCACGCACGCCGACCTCGGCTTCAGCTACAGCAACCCCCGCATCACCAAGCTGCGCAACGGCACCTGGGTGGTGATCGTGGCCTCCGGCTACAACAACACCGACGGCATCGGCCGCCTGTTCGTGCTCAACGCCGCCACCGGTGCCGTGATCAACACGATTTCCACCGGCGTCGGCACCGCCGCCCTGCCGAGCGGGCTGGCGAAGATCCAGGCGCGCGCGCCGAACGCGAGCGTCGACAACACGGTGGAAGAGGTGTACGGCGGCGACCTGCTGGGCAACCTGTGGCGCTTCGACGTGAACGACATGTTCGGCACCGCCGGCATCGACGCCCACTTGCTGGTGCAGTTCAAGGACCCGGCCGGCAACGCGCAGTCGATCACCTCCAAGCCGGTGGTTGCCACCGTGGCCGACAAGCCGCTGGTCATCGTCGGCACGGGGCGCTACCTGGGCCAGGGCGACCTCACCGACACGAACACCTACACGATGTACGCCGTGAAGGACAAGCTCGACGCGGCCACGCTGACCACGCCGCGGGTGGCGGGCAGCAACTTCGTGCAGCAGACACTGACCGAGGGTGAATGCCCGCAAGGCACCTCCACCTCGATCTGCACCCCCGGCCAGAGCGTGCGCACGGTCACTTCCAACCCGGTCGACTGGAGCGTGAAGAACGGCTGGTTCATCGACTTCCCGCTGGGAGGCGAGCGCTCGGTGACCGATGCCACCCTGGCGCTCGGCACGGTGGTGTTCACCACCATCAAGCCCCAGCCGCCCGCCACCGGCCTGGTCGTGGGCTGCACGGGCGAGAGCACGCTGGTGGACGCGAAGAGCTTCCTGTACTACCTCGACTACCTGACCGGCAGCGCCGTGCAGGGCACCAAGAACGTCGCCGGAGAGGAACTGTGCACCTGCGTCGCCACCCGGCCGTCGGTGGTGAAGACCCAGAAGGGCAGCGTGCAGGGCGTGATCCGGATGTCCGGCGGCGGCACGCCGACCGAGCAGACCGGCGGCGGCACCGACATGGGCGTGACGAACACCCAGGAACTGCCGTACAACCCGGCCGGCCAGCCTCCGCGCCGGATCTCCTGGCGTGAATTGAACAGCGACTGACGCAAGAGGGCGGGCGCGGACCCGCCCTCTTCGTCACTCCTCAGGTCCCGCATTCTCGCGACGTACAACGCTCTGGGCGCATCCCGTTGGCTTCGGGCGGGCCCGGGACGGGGCCCTGTCCTGGACCTGCACCGTGCGGGGGTGAGACACGGTTGCCCCTGAGACGTCCGAGGGGCTTCGACGATGCGTCCCCTCGCCCCGCGGGCATCGGGGAAGAACCAGAAAGAGAAAAAGGCGGGAGAAACCCGCCTTCATCCTCCGCCGATCGGCTTCAATCCGCCCGGTTCGAGCGCCAGTAGACCGTCTTGCGCTTGGAGCTGATGGCGGGCTTCACCTGCTGCGGGGCGATGCCGGAGCTGGATCCACCGCTGCGCTGGGCGGCGCCGATCGCCACCGTTTCCATCTTGCCGTCGATCATCACCGAGGCGATGGTTGGGGAGGGCATCAGGCCGCCGCCGACGAAGACCGAGGAGCGGTCTCCGCCGCAGGTCGCCGTGCCGACGCCGATGCCGCCGCTGGCATTCAGCAGGTTCACCCAGTAGCCGCGCGCCTCGCCCAGGGGGTTGGTGCAGGCGTTGACGGCCGCGGGCAGCGCCCGGTTGGTGTTGAAGGTCACCATGCCCGCGGCGATCAGCGCGGAGGTCACGGTCTGCTCGCCGCGCCGGTTCAGGTTCATGAACCAGCCCTTGAGCCCGGAGTTGGGCGTCACTCCGGCCACGCTGCACAGGGCCGCGTCGCCGTTGCTGTAGTCCCTCATGTCCGGATGGTTGTCCAGGTCCACGGCGTCGGCGCTGGCGCTGGCACTTGCCGGCACGGACAGGTCGTCTAGCAGGACGTAGAAGCGGTTCATGACCGGATCCGCGTACGGATAGTGCGAGTCCAGCGGGTGCTCGCGGTCCCCGCTGCCCACGGCAACGTACATCTTGCTGCCCGCGCGCAGCAGCGCCGGCGCATAGAGGAACTTGCGGCCGGCGCCGGCGGTGAAGGCCACGCGGCGCGCCCTCCAGTCGCTCTTGCCCGTGGGGGCGAAGGAAGCGTCCGAGAAGTCGATGCGGTAGATCTCGCCGGAGGTGGTGGCCGCATAGGCGAAGTCCACGGAGCCGTCGCCGTTGGCGTCCGACATCGCGACGTCGGCCGCGACGCTGCCGTTGCCGGTGCTGAAACTGGCGACCTTGGTGCCGTCCTGGGCGTCGATCACGTACACGACGTTGCCCCTGCGGCCGCTGCTGGTGCAGGTGGGACTCGCGGAGTTCGCGTCCTCGCAGCCGTCGTAGCCGCCGCCGACCACGACGTAAGGCCGCGTGGATTCACCCTTCAGGAAGGCCACGCTGGGCAGCGACCAGGTCTGCCCCATTTTCTCGAAGCCGCTGGTGCAGCCGGTGTCGTTGGTCATGTTCGGGCAGCCCACGCGCCACAGCAGCTCCGGGCTGTCGGGGTTGGTGACGTTGAAGCCGTACAGCATGCGGCCGCCGCGCCGCTGCGAGGCGAAGATCCAGACCTTGGAGTTGTCGGCCTTCTGGTACAGGCCCAGCGAGCCGTCGAAGAAGTAGTCGCGCGGCCTCGGGTTGAGGCTGGCGTCGACGTTCGGATAGTTCACCAGCGGCACGTTGTCGTGCAAACGCTGGAAGCGATCGTAGTGTTCCGGCGCTACGAAGGCCCAACGTTCCTTGCCGGTCTCGGCGTTCACGGCGCGCAGCATGCCGTCGTTCGCGCCGTAGTACACCGTCACGCCCGAGTCGCCGTAGTTCACCGGCAGCGGGCGCGAGTGGATCACGTCACCGTGGATGGAAGGTCGGGTGCGATCCGTCGCGCTCGTGTTCGTGAACTCGGAAAAAGTCCGCCTGGTGATCTCCCCATCGGGAAACTCCCGCGCGTCGTCGTAACCAATGACCCATTTGTACAGGTCGTCCCCCCAGCTCGCGACGGACGCAGTCAGCGTCGTCAATTTGGAGCTGGTGCTCGCCGAGTAGGTGAGTATCTTGCGAGCAACCTGCCAGGTGGGAGCTCCGGCCGCGGTGGTTGTTCCATTTCCCTTGCGCAGGACCTCGGCGGCCCCGCCCTTTTCCACCACCGGCCCGTCGGGCAGGTCCGACCACTCGCTGCCTGTCTTGCCGTCCACGGTTGGGAACACGGTGCAGGCGCTGCGCGTGAGCTGGTTGCCGTAGACGTCTTCCCAGTAGCCGCCCGAATCCGTGGTCCAGAAGCTGGCCGCGCATTCCGAGACG
>NZ_DASSVG010000575.1:0-9727 GCF_035706265.1 Ramlibacter sp.
GACGCGACGTAGCGGCACAGCTGCCCGTAGCGGCGCCAGGCGATGAACTGGAGCTGGCGCGAGATCAGCTGGCGCACGGCCGGATCGCCGCACGGCACGGATTCACCCGCGTACGACTCGAGGGCCTGTTCGGCCGTCCTCCAGGCTGCCAGGAGATGCTCGAAGCGTTCGTCGCGCATGCCTGCATGATGGCCGCAGGGGGCCGTCCTCTTCGCTGACCAGAGTCAAGAGTTGTCGGTGCCTGCGTGCCCGCGCGCGTAAGGGAAGACGAGCGGCGCGGCAGGCGCTCAGCGCGTGCGCTCGGCGTGCTGCTGCAGCGCGACGAGTTCGGCCATCAGGCGCGGATCGGTCGCGGCCAGGTCCCACAGCTGGCGGTCTTCGGCGCGCTGGCGGCGCACGTCCGCCCAGGCGTCGAGGCGCCGCTGCAGGCGCTGCGTGCCCAGCACCACCACGGAAGCGATCAGGGAGACGAGGGAAACCAGCGCGCCGACGGCGGTGACGCGGCCCACAGCGTGGCGGGCGTGCGGCAGCTGCGGCAGGGAATGGGAGATGGAAGCGATGCGTGCCATGGTATGGCCTCCTTTGCCTTGCATCGACGCTGCCGGGCGGGGTGCTGCCCGCAGCGTGGTTTGTCAATCGCGGCGTCGACCGCCGACATGCAAGGATGATCCGCCGGCCGTGCCGGGTGGCGGCTGATGTACGTCAGTCAGGACGACAATCAGGGCGCCGTGAGGCCGCTGCGCTTCAGCACCGTCTGCGTCTCCTCGCTCGCCAGCAGGATCAGCAGCGACAGCGCCGCCTGCGAGTTGGCGGCGTCGGTGGAAACGGCGCCCGCATACACCGTCGCCGCGGCGCCGCGGGCCAGCGGGACGATCGAGCCGTCGGAGACCGCGCCTTCGCGCCCCAGGGCCTCCAGCAGTGCCTGCGGCAGCACGGCGAGGTCGAAGTCCTCGCCGGCGCGGATGCGCTCGGCGAGCGCGCCCTCGGCGCCGTCGACGACCAGCACCTTGTGGCCCGTGCGCTGCGCGAAGCCGGGCGCCATGGCCGCGACCACCGGGCGGAAGGCGCCGGCGGCGAGCACCTTGACCTCGTCGGCCGCCGCCCCGAAGGCGCACACGGAGCCCAGCGCCAGCGCGGCGAGGGTGCGAAGAAGGGATGGAAGGCGGTTCACGGCCCCATTGTGAACAGCGCTCACAAGGCGCGCCACTCCGGAATGCAGTGGCGCGCCAGGGCCGTCACCCAGAACGGCTCGCGCGGGTCGAAGGCCAGCCCGAAGCGCGGGCTCACCAGGAAGCCGGCGCGCTCGAAGGCCTCGGGATCCTGCGCGCGAACGAAGGCCGCCAGCGCGGCGAACGGCACGGCGACATTGCCCAGCGTCACGACCTGCGCCTGCAACGTGATCTCCTCCAGCCGCCCGCAGTCCTGGAAGCGGAAGACGACCTCGCCGTAGTCCATCTCGTCGAGGCCGACGCCGTTGCGCTGCGCGCGCCAGGGCCGACCGTGCGTGCGCAGCAGGTCCTCGCGCGAGACGGAAAACGGCGTGGCGTCCACCTGTTCGTACGGCTGCAAGTTCATGCTGCGGCCAGCTTACGCCCTGCCCTGCAAGTCGATACCTGGGTAGGGCCAGATAGGCACCTTGGTGCCTACGCAGGGCAGGCGCCGAAGCGCACCATAGCTCCACCCTCAGACCCATCGAGTCCCTCTTCCTCCTCCCTGAGGGTCATCCAGGCGGCCGCCCCCGTGCGGCCGCTCTTTTTTTGCTTCAGCGCGCCGGCTCGGCGCCGCCTTCCGCGCGGCCGACGATGGCCCGGGTGGCGTAGTAGCGTGCCACCGCCTCGATCTCCTCCGGCCGCATCTGGCGCGCGATGTTGCGCATCGACGCCAGGGTGTCGTTGCGGCGCGCGCCGTCCGCGAACTGCTGCATCTGCGTGGCCAGGTAGGCCTGCGACATGCCGTCCAGCCAGGGACTGCCGGGCTTCTTGTCGATGCCGCCGTGGCAGGAGGCACAGGGCGCGATGTTGCGCATCGGATCGCCCACGTTCACCAGCGGCGGCACGGCGGTGGCCGGCCCGGCCGGCGAAGGCCGCGGCAGCTGGGCGTAGAAAGCTGCGAGGTCGCGGATGTCCTGTTCCGACAGGCCCGCGGCCAGGCCCTGCATCAGCGCATGGCGCCGGTGGCCGTTCTGGTAGTCGATGAGCTGCTTGTAGGTGACTTCCGCGTACTGGCCGGCGAGGTTGGGCACGTCGGAGGTGCTGACGCCGCGGGCGCCATGGCACATGGTGCAGCGCAGCGCCAGCGTGCCGCCGCGGCCCACGTCGCCGCCGGCCGCCAGCGCGGGGGTGAACACCGCTGCCACGCGGCTGGCCTGGGCGTCCTCGCGCGGCACCGCCGGGGCCCAGGTGCTCGGCACGCCGGCCGCGCGGCAGATCGCGTCCCACAGGCCGCCGCCGGTGAAATCGGGCTTCACCTGCGGCAGCCACAGGAAGCCGACCAGCAGGGCCGCCACGCCGATCGCCAGCAGCCCCGCGAGGGCGCGCCACACGCCGGCGTTCATCGCGGCCCCCCGATCACCACCACCGGCACCGAGGTCTCCGGCAGCAGCGCGAGCTGCACGATCGGAAAGCCGTAGTTGACCACCGTCAGGCCGACCATCAGCGCGATCCACAGGGCGAAGCCGTTCAACGAAGCCGGCACGGCCGACGCATGCACCGGCCGGGCGAAGACGTAGGGCGCGGGCGCCGCGCGGCCGCGCCGCCCCGCCGTGGCCAGGATCCAGAGGAACAGCAGGCCGCCGGCCACCAGCAGCAGCCCGCCGATCGAGGAAATGGTCACCGTGATCGCCTGGGGATGCAGCTCGGGATGGCTGTAGTCGAAGTAGGCCATGCGGCGCGGCATTCCGAGCAGGCCGGTGAAGTGCCAGGGCAGCGTCGTGATCATCATGCCCACGAACCAGAGCGTGAGCTGCCAGTTCATCAGGCGCGTCGACAACGGCTTGCAGCCGGTGAGGTGCGGCCACAGGTCGTAGGCGACCACGAAGTACATGCTCACGATGGCACCGGCGAAGATCAGGTGGAAGTGGCCGGTGACCCACTGCGTGTTGTGCACCGTCTCGTTGAGCTGGTAGCTCATGTTCACGATCCCGCCGGCGCCGCCGAAGCCGAGCATCACGAAGGCATAGGCCACGGCCAGCATGTACGGGTTGCCCCAGGGCAGCGCCTTCACCCAGCCGAAGGCGCCGCGGCCGCCGCGCAGCCGCGCCGCGATCTCCACCGACGCGCAGATCGTGAACACCGTCAGCAGCGTGGGCACCGACACCATCGCCGTGAACACCGCGTGCAGGAACTTGAAGCCGGCGCCCACCTGCGGGTCGGCGAACAGGTGGTGGATGCCGATCGGCATCGAGAACACCAGGAACAGCACGAAGGCCACGCGGCCCATCGTGTCGCTGTACAGGCGCCCGCCGATCGCCCGCGGGATGATCGTGTAGAAGGCGATGTAGGCCGGCATCAGCCAGAAATAGACGATCGCGTGCAGCGTCCACGAGAACAGCACGCGCGCCAGCCCGGCATCGATGGTGTCCTTCCAGCCGAAGGCCGCCGGCAGGATCAGCAGCAGCACCTCGGAGGCCGCGCCGACGGAAGTCCAGGCCCAGAGATAGGCCCCGGTGGCGTTGCCGAACATGGCCAGCGGCACGGTGGCGCCCGGGTTCTCCTTCTTCCAGCGGTGCAGGTTCCAGGAAGTGAGGCCGACCCAGATCCACGAGCCCACCACCACCAGCACCACGCCCAGGTAGTAGAAGACGTTGCCCACCATGGGCGGGTAGAAGGTGTAGAGCACCGAGGCCTTGCCCAGCGCGACCGGGGTGGCCGCCATCACCGTGCCGAGCACCACCAGCCAGAAGCCGGCCCAGGCCCAGCGCACGCCCAGCAGCGGGCGCCCGAGCGCGAGCTCGGTGATCGCGTAGCCGAAGCCCATCGCCACCAGGGTCGGCAGCACGTAGGCCATCACGGTGCCGTGCGCGGTGACGGAACGGTAGTAGAGCTCCGGGTTGTGGATCCAGGCCGCCAGCGGGCTGCGCACCGCCATCTGCCACTCGCCGAGCAACAGGGCGACGGCGAAGCCGGCGAAGGCCACCCAGAAGTGGGCCAGCACGAGCCGCTTAGCGAGGAACACAGCTGATCGTCCTTCCCGGCTGGGCCTGCCGGATGAATTCGTCGCGGTCCACCACCTGCACCTGCGCCCACATGCCTTCGTGGCCGGTGCCGCAGTATTCGTGGCAGGGCATCAGCAGCTCGCCGGTCTTGGGGAAGCGCGCGGTGAAGGTGGACACGAAGCCCGGGATCACCATCACGTTGGCGTTGGTGCGGCCGACCACGAAGCCGTGCACCACGTCGGTGGCGGTGGCGCGGAAGGTGACCGGCGTGTCCGCCGGCACCACGATGCACTGCGGCGTGAACGAGTACTGCTGCGCGACCAGGCGCACGCTCACCTGCCCCTGCGCGTCCACCATGGTGCCGAGGTTGGCCTCGATGAACTCGCCCTTCTGGTGCACGGTGCGCGGGTCGATCGTCTCCACCCGCGAGGGCGGCATCGCCGCCCAGTGCAGGCCCGTGAAGACCATCATCGCGATCAGCAGGAAGATGATGCCGGCGACGATCCACGCCCAGCGCCGCTCGGCGCGCTCGGCCGCTTCGACGGCCGGCGAATGCGCCATCGCATTCATTCCACCGCCCCCCGCGGCAGGTAGGCCAGGAAATAGAACAGGAAGTAGATCAGCACCACCAGGAAGGTGGCGACGCCGGCGACGGCCCAGGTGCCGTGCGGGCCTGCGCGCACGATCTCCTCGACGGCCGGGTCTTCGTGGACTTCTTCGTTCTGCATCATCACTCCAGCGGCACGGAACGCAGGGCGTTGGCCTGCGCGGCGGTGACCGGCGTTCCGCCGTTGCCCCAGGCGACGCGGATGTAGGTGACCACCGCGGCCACCTCCTCGTCGTTCAGCAGGTGGGCGAAGGGCGGCATGCCGTAGGGACGCGGGTTCTTGCGCGTGGCCGGCGCATAGCCTCCGTTGAGCACCATGCGGATCGGATTGACGGGCGAGGCCATCTCGATCGACTGGTTGTTGGCCAGCGGCGGGAAGCCGGGCGGGAAGCCCTTGCCCTCGTCGCCGTGGCACATCGCGCACCACGTGGCGTAGATCCTGCGGCCGCTCTCCATGGTGCCCGGCGCCACCAGCTGGGCCTGCGGCTCGGGCCGCGTCTCGCCCTTGGGCGGCAGCGACTTCAGGTACACCGCCATCGCGCGCGCATCCTCGTCGCTGAGGTACTGCAGGCTGTTGTAGGTGACTTCCGCCATCGGCCCGTACACCGCGCCGCGGTGCGACACGCCGGCCTGCAGCAGGTCGGAGATCTCGTCCAGCGTCCAGTCGCCCAGGCCCGCCTCGCGGTTGGATGTCAGCGAAGGCGCGTACCAGTTCTGGTTGGGGATCATCCCGCCGCTGAAGGCCTCGGACTCGCGCGAGCCGCCCAGCGCCGAGACGGCGGTGTGGCACATGGAGCAGTGGCCCAGGCCCTGCACCAGGTAGCCGCCGCGGTTCCATTCCTCGCTCTGCTTCGGATCGGGCTGGTATTCGCCCTCGCGGAAGTACAACGTGCGCCAGCCCACCAGCAGCTCGCGCTGGTTGAAGGGAAAGCGCAGTTCGTGCGGCCGGTTGGCCTGCTTCACCGGCGGCACCGACATCAGGTACGCGTAGATCGCGTCCGAGTCGGCGCGGGTGACCCGGGTGTAGTTGGCGAAGGGCATCACCGGGTACAGCAGCGTGCCGTCGCGCGAGCGGCCCTCGTGCATCATCCGGTAGAAGTCGTCTGGGGTCCAGCGGCCGATGCCGGTCTCGTCGTCCGGCGTGATGTTGGGGACGAACATGTTGCCGAAGGGCGTGGGCATGGCCCGGCCACCGGCGAACACCGCGCCGCCGGGCTCGGTGTGGCAGGCCACGCAGTCGCCGGCGCGCGCCAGGTATTCGCCGCGCGAGATCACGTCGTTGGCCGCGGTGCGCACGGCCTGGCCGGGCCGGATGGTGTCCCACGGCTTCAACTGCCACAGCACCCAGCCGCCGCCCGCCAGCACCAGCAGCAGGACGAGCCCCAGGGCGACGCGCAGGCCCCGCTTCACCGCTGGCTCCCGCAGGTGAGCGGCATGCGCTGCGTCTGGCGCGCATCCGGTGCCGGGTCGAGCGGCGCGTTCAGGCTCCCGAGGTAGCCGGCCAGCGCCTGGATGTCGGTCTCCTCCAGCCGCGTGGCGATGCGGTGCATGCAGTCGGGACCGGCGGCGCGGCGCTCGCCGGCGCGCCAGCGCGTGAGCTGCGCTGCGATGTAGTTGGTGCGCAGGCCCACCAGGCCCGGGATGCCCGGCTCCATGCCCGTGAGCCGGGCGCCGTGGCAGGCCATGCAGGCGGGGATCTGCCGGTTGGCGTCGCCGGTCTGCACCAGCTTGCGGCCGTGATCCAGCAGCGCCGCCGGCAGGGCCGAGGGCTGCGGCGCCGGAAAGGGCGGGCGCAGCTGGGCGAAGTAGTCGGCGATCTCGCGCAGGTACTCGTCGGAGAGATACGCCACCAGGTAGTTCATGGGCGCATAGCGGCGGCTGCCGTCGCGGAAGGCCCGCAACTGGTTCAGGAGGTAGCCGGCCGGCTTGCCGGCGATGCGCGGGAAGTAGTCGCTGCTGGTGCCCTGCCCCTGCTGGCCGTGGCAGGTGACGCAACCCTGCACCCGCGCTTCCATCGAATCGAGCTCGCCGAACTTCGGGACGGTGGCGGGGTCGGCCTGGGCGAAGGCGCTCGCGCTGGAAAGGGTCAGGAGGAACGCGGCGATGCAGCCGCGCGACAGGCTTCTCGTTGTTTGCGGCATGGCAGAGGCACGCATGATCCGCTCTTGCTGCGCCACTCCGCGTAGGACCAGTCCGCCCCGCCTGTCGGCCTCTTCCTGCGCCGCGCAACGCCTCTTGCTCTCGGGTTGGAAATTCTTGTATTATGGGAAAACTTCACGGGGCAACGGGATGGTGAACACGACAGGGGCGGAGGCTTGGCAGCGCGTTCACGCCGTGCTGCTGCAGAAGGAGAGATGCCTGGAACAGGCAAAGGTCGCCCAGGCGCTGGGGGCCACGAGCAAGGATCAACTCGCCGCGCTGGAGGCGGAAGTGCAGCAACTGCGCGACCGCGCCAACGCGATGTTCAACGCGGTGTTCCGCTTCTACGAGACGTAGGCGAAGCGCTGGCTGCGCGCCGGCGGCTGGATCAACCCGGCGTCGTGCAGCAGGCCGATGGCATGCGCGAGCTTTTCGGCCGCCACGTGCCGCAGCCACGCCAGCTCGCGCAAGGTCTCCCGCGTCGGGCCGGTGCCCTTGCCGCTGTCGTAGAGACGCCAGGCTTCGCCCACCTCGCGTTCCAGCACGCGCGCCGCGGTGTCCGCTTCCTTCCAGGCGTCGTACGCGTCGTCGATGGGGTTCTTCATGGGGCGTCTCGTGGGTTGGGGGTGGGGCGGATGCCGGTGAGCCATCCGCCCCTGCCCGGCTACAGCATGGGGCTGCAAACCGTGCACCAAAGGTTACGCAAGGTCCGCGCCAGCGTCCTGAGCGTCATTTCCGTGCCGTTTTGCCTGCTCGGCAGCAGACTGGGGGGGAAACGGGGAAACGGCCTGGGTGTAATGACCCAAGCCCTCACGCGCAGGCGGACGGCGCCTGCGAGATGCGCCACCAGGCCGGCAGCAGTGCGCGCACGGACGACCGGGCGAAGCGGTCGTCGATCAGGTAGACGATGCCCCGGTCTTCCTGCGTGCGGATCACGCGGCCGGCCGCCTGCACCACCTTGCGGATGCCGGGATAGAGATAGGCGTACTCGTAGCCGGAACCGAACAGCCCCTCCAGGCAGGCCTTGAGCTGCTCGTTGCGCGGATTCACCTGCGGCAACCCCAGCGTCGCCACGAAGGCGCCGACCAGCCGGTCGCCGCGCAGGTCGATGCCCTCGCCGAAGCTGCCCCCCAGCACGGCGAAGCCGATGCCGGCGCCGCCCGGCTCGAAGCGCTCCAGGAAGGCCTGGCGCCCCGCTTCGTCCATGCCGCGCCCCTGGGCCCACATCGGGATCCCCGGGTGGCTGCGCTCGAATTCCGCCGCCACCAGCTCCAGGTAGTCGAAGCTGCTGAAGAACGCCAGGTAGTTGCCGGCCTGGGCCTCGAACTGCTGCGCGATCAGGCGCGCGATCGGCGCCGCGGAGCGTTGCCGGTGCGGATAGCGGGTGGAGATGCGGCTCACCACCTGCACCTGCAGCTGGCCGGCGCCGAAGGGCGACTCGACGTCGATCCAGGCGGTGGAGTCCGGCAGGCCCAGCATGTCCAGGTAGAAGCGTGCCGGGCTCAGGGTGGCCGAAAAGAGCGTGGCAGTGCGCGCCGCAGCGAAGCGCTTCTTCAGGAAGGGCGCCGGCACCAGGTTCTGGATGCGCAGCGTCGCGCCCTGCTCCGCCAGCTCCAGCACCGAGTGGGTGCCGAAGGACTCGGCCAGGCGCAGGAAGCCCATCACGTCGAACCAGGCCTGCTGCAGCGGGGCGTCGAGCGGCCCGGGCGCGGCCTGCGCGAAGTGCTCCTCGAGCGCGGCGCCGGCCAGCTTGAGCGCAGCGATCAGCGATGCCGGCAGCGCATCGAGGGTCGCCGCGCCGGCCGGCTGCGCCTTGCGCAACGTGTTCCAGCTGCGATGCACCTTGTCCAGGGCTTTGCGCACGGCCGTCGGCGCGGTGGACCGCAGCGCGCGCAACGCGGGCTGGGCGAGCCCGGCCGAATACATCGCCCGCGCCCGCTCCACCAGGTTGTGCGCCTCGTCGGCCAGCACGCCCACGCGCCACTCATGGGCGAGCGTCATCGCGTGGAGCATGGCGCTGGCGTCGAAATAGTAGTTGTAGTCGCCCACCACCAGGTCGGACCAGCGGGCGGCCTCCTGGCCCAGGTAGTAGGGGCAGACCGCGTGCCGCTGCGCCACGGTACGCAGCCTCGCCGCGTCGAGGAAGCCGGCCTCGAGCGCTTCTTCCCGCGCGGCCGGCAGCCGGTCGTAGAAGCCCCGGGCCAGCGGGCAGGATTCGCCGTGGCAGGCCTTGTCGCGGTGTTCGCAGGCCTTGTCGCGGGCCGTCAGCTCCACGATCCGCAGCCGGCCGGCGGGCGCGCCGGTGGTGAGTCCGGCGGCGGCGTCGAGCGCGAGCTGGCGGCCGGTGGTCTTGGCGGTCAGGTAGAACACCTTGTGCAGCCCGTGCGGCGCCACCGCCTTCAGCATCGAGAACAAGGTGCCGACCGTCTTGCCGATGCCGGTGGGCGCCTGGGCCAGCACGCAACGGCCGCTGGCCGCCCCCTTGTAGACCGCTTCGGCCAGTTCGCGCTGGCCGGTACGGAAGGCCGGATGCGGGAAGGCGAGTTCGGAGAGGAAGCGGTCGCGCTCGCTGCGGTGCGCGAGTTCCTGCTGCGCCCAGGTCAGGAAGTCGGCGCAGCACGCCTCGAAGAAGGCACGCAGCGCCTCGGCCGAGTGCGTTTCGACGAACACCGTCTCCTGCTGCGTCCCCAGGTCGAAATAGACCAGCGCCAGGTTGACCGCGCCCAGCCCGCGCGCCTGGCAGAACAGCCAGCCGTAGACCTTGGCCTGGGCCCAGTGCAGGGCGCGCTGGTTGGGGCGCTGGCGGGCCAGGTCGCCGCGATGGGTCT
>NZ_DASSVG010000576.1:0-2537 GCF_035706265.1 Ramlibacter sp.
TTCGCGCTGACCTCCGGCGTGCTGATCGGAGCGGCGCAGGCGGCCACCACGTACGCGATCGTCTACGGCGTGATCGGCCGCCAGATCGACCCGAGCAAGCGCTCGTGGGCGATGGGCGTGGCGGCGGCGGCCGGCTCCTTCGGCCAGTTCCTGATGGTGCCGGTGGAGCAGACGCTGATCGGCAGCCTTGGCTGGCAGGGGGCGCTGTTGGCGCTGTCGGCGGCCGCACTGCTCATCGCACCGCTGGCGATCGGGCTGCGCGAGCCGGGCCTCGGCGGCGCCCACGCGCCCAAGCGCGAGCAGACCATTCTGCAGGCGCTGGCCGAAGCCTTCCGCTACCCCAGCTTCCAGTTGCTGATGGCGGGCTACTTCGTGTGCGGCTTCCAGGTGGTGTTCATCGGCGTGCACATGCCCAGCTACCTGAAGGACAAGGGGCTGTCTCCGCAGGTGGCGAGCTATGCGCTGGCCATCATCGGCCTGTTCAACGTGTTCGGCACCTACATCGTCGGCATGCTGGGGCAGAAGCTCGCCAAGCGGAAGATCCTGGCGGCCATCTACTTCGGGCGCTCGATCGCGATCACGCTGTTCCTGCTGGCGCCGCTCACGCCGTGGTCGGTCTACATCTTCTCCGCCGTGATCGGCCTGCTGTGGCTGTCCACCGTGCCGCCCACCAACGCCACCATCGCCAACATCTTCGGCGTGGCGCACCTGTCGATGCTGGGCGGCTTCGTGTTCTTCAGCCACCAGATCGGCTCCTTCATGGGCGTGTGGCTGGGTGGCCTGCTGTACGACCGCACGGGCAGCTACGACATCGTGTGGTACCTCGCGATCGCGCTGGGCGTGTTCGCGGCGATCGTGAATCTGCCGGTGCGGGAAGCGCCGATCGCGCGCACGCCGGTGCCGCAGGGGGCGTGATGGCGTCGCGCGCCCGCAGGATCGCTGCCTATGCCGTCGCTGCGGTGGTGCTCGCGGGCGTGTTCGCGCTCTACACGCGGCCGGACATGATGGTGAGCATCGGGGACATGATCTGGGCGTGCTTCCAGTGACGGGCGCGCGCTGGCTCCAGGGAGGAACGCGGGGACGAATGCAGGGGAGCTCCGTGGCCCTCGGGCCGGACCGGGAGGGGACTGTCCGTCTCACTCCATGTCCCCCGGCACTGGCTGAAGCCAGTGCCTCCTCCTCTACTTCCGGAGACGGACAGTCCCCACCCGGTCCTGCGCCGCGCCGCCTTGGAGGTTCGCGTCTCCCGGGTACGCCTCAACGGGAGTGATCCGCCCCATGCACGGCACCGAAGACCCCTCCCCCTGGATTCGCCGCTGGACCCACCTGGTCCCCGCGAACGGAACCGTCCTCGACCTCGCCTGCGGCGGCGGCCGCCACGCGCGCTGGTTCGCGGCGCGCGGGCACAAGGTCACCGCGGTCGACCGCGACGCCCCCGCCCTCGCCACCCTGCAGGGCGTGGCCGAGACGATCGAAGCGGACATCGAGAACGGCCCCTGGCCCCTGGCCGGACGGCAATTCGACGCGGTGGTCGTCACCAACTACCTCTGGCGCCCGCTCTTCCCGCAGATCCTGGCGGCGGTCGCCCCCGGCGGGGTGCTGCTGCACGAGACCTTTGCCCAGGGCAACGAGACCGTCGGCAAGCCCTCCCGGCCCGACTTCCTGCTCGCCCCCGGCGAACTGCTGCGCGCCTATGGCGCCGAGCTGCGCGTGGTCGCGTTCGAGGACGGCTTCCTGGAGCCGCCGCCGCGCTTCCTGCAGAGGATCGCGGCCGTGCGCGAGCGGCCCGGCCCTACAAGATCCCGTTACACGCTCTAGCTAGAATCGCCGTATTCCCGGGAACCCACCATGACACCGATTACTGGCAGCATCGTCGCGCTCGTCACCCCGATGCTCGACGACGGCAGCGTCGACTACCCCACCCTGCGCAAGCTGGTGGACTGGCACATCGAGCAGGGCACCGACTGCGTCTGCGTCGTCGGCACCACCGGCGAATCGCCCACCGTGGATGTCGAGGAGCACCAGGAGATCATCCGCGTCGCCGTCGAACAGGCCCGCAAGCGCGTGCCCATCATGGCCGGCTGCGGCGCCAACTCCACGCAGGAGGCCATCGCGCTGGCGAAGTACGCGCAGAAGGTCGGCGCGGACGCCCAGCTCCAGGTGGTGCCCTACTACAACAAGCCGACGCAGGAAGGCCTGTACCGGCACTTCAAGGCGGTGGCCGAGGAGACCGGCGACCTGCCCATGGTGCTTTACAACGTGCCCGGCCGCACGGTCGCGGACATGCAGCACGACACGGTGCTGCGGCTGGCGCAGGTGCCCGGCATCGTCGGCATCAAGGAGGCCACGGGCAACATCGAGCGCGCCCAGTGGCTGGTCAAGGAGGCGCCCCAGGGCTTCGCCATCTATCCCGGCGACGACCCGACGGCCGTCGCGCTGATGCTGTGCGGCGGCCAGGGCAACGTGAGCGTCACGGCCAACGTGGCGCCGCGCCTGATGCACGAACTGTGCGTCGCCGCCATCGCGGGCGAAGCGAA
>NZ_DASSVG010000577.1:0-7990 GCF_035706265.1 Ramlibacter sp.
GTGGAGCGGCGGGCGCCGACCATCGCCTCCAGCCAATGGTGGAAGGAGGAGCGGCGCGGCGTCTTCGTCGACTACAACCAGAACGCGAAGGACCGCACCGTCGCCTCGGCGTACTCCTTGCGGCCGAAGCCGGACGGGCGGGTGTCGGCGCCGGTGAGCTGGAAGGAACTGGATGCCTGCAATCCGGCCGATTTCACGCTGCGGACCATGCCGAAGCGCTTCCGGAAGATCGGCGACCCGCACGCGGGGATCGACCGCGCCCCTTGTTCGCTCGAGCCGCTGCTGGAACTCTCGCGCCGGCACGAGGCCGCAGGGCAGGGCGATGCGCCCTGGCCACCGCACTACCGCAAGGCCGCCGGCGAGCCGCGCCGCGCTCCGCCTTCGAAGAAGCCCCTGATCGAAGTGGCGCGCGCCGACCGCGAGGCGGAAGCCGTCGCCGCGGCGGAGGAGTGGAAGGCCAAGCATCCCAAGGCGGCGGCGCACCTGGAGCCCGCCGACGTGCTGGTGGACCGCATGCGCGGCAGGTCGTCGCTGTGGTACCGGGTGCGGATCAACCTCGAGCACGTGCCGGCGCGGCTGCGGCCCAAGGGCGACAAGCCCGGCGCGAAGTGACTTTGCCCCGTGCGGCTTCCCCGGGAGCCTGCGCGAGAGCCACGTGGTCGCGGCACGCCACAATGCCTGCATGACCCCGTCCCCTCCCGGCCAGCTCTGGCCGCGATCGCCGCCGCGCTCGGCATGCGCGTGCTGGGGCTCGCGCGCCGGCCCGGGACGCTGCCGGCCGGCGTCGCGGCGGCCGACAAGGCGAGCCTGTTCGCGCAGTCCGACGTCGTCGTGCTGTGCTGCCCGCTCACCGAGCAGACGCGCGGCCTCGTCGACGCGGCCACCCTCGCCGGCATGAAGCCCCGCGCGCTGCTGATCAACGTGGCGCGCGGGCCCGTGGTCGATACGGCGGCTCTCCTCGCCGCCTTGCGCGCAGGCCGCCTGGGCGGTGCCGCACTCGACGTGCACGAGCGCCAGCCGCTGCAGCCCGGGGACGCCGTGTTCGACGCGCCCAACCTGCTGCTCACCCCGCACGTCGCCGGCATCACCGAAACGAGCATGCGCGCCATGAGCGAAGCGGCTATTGCCACGCTGCTGGCCCTGCTCGCAGGCGAGCGTCCCTCCAACGTGGTGAACCCGGAAGTGTTCCCCTGACCGACGCCTGACGGCTTCCATCGAGGAACACCCTCGGATGGCGGGAATGGCGCCGCGTCTAGACTGTCGGCAAGGAGACAAGCAGGGCATGAAGATCACCGCCATCCAGGCGACCCCCATTTCGTTCCGGCTGCCGGAAGGCAAGACGGTCACCATGGGCGTCGGCAGCACCACCAAGCGCGACGCCATCATCGTCCGCGTGCAGACCGACGAAGGCCTCACCGGCTACGGCGAGGCGCATCCGGGCCGCAGCCCCGGCGCCGTCACGAGCCTGATCCACGGGACGCTCGCGCCGATGCTGGTCGGCATGCAGGCCACCGACAACGTGGGCGCCTGGCAGCGCGTGCACCGCATGCAGCTGTCCAGCCACGGCCTGGGCGCCGGCGCCGCGCTGGCGTTGTCCGGCATCGACATGGCCTTGTGGGACATCCGCGGCAAGGCAGCCGGCATGCCGCTGTACGAGCTGCTGGGCGGCACGCGGCGCCGCGTGCCGGCCTATGCGGGCGGCATCTCGCTCGGCTACCAGCCCAAGGAGTCGCTCGCCGACGAGGCGCAGGGCTATGTCGAGCGCGGCTACCGGGCCGTCAAGCTGCGCCTGGGCGACAACGCGCGCGTGGACGTCGAGCGCGCGCTGCACGTGCGCGAGGTGCTCGGCGACGGCGTGGACATCCTGACGGATGCCAACACGACGTACACCATGGCCGATGCGCGCCGCGTGCTGCCGGCGCTCGCGGACATCCGCGCCGGCTGGCTGGAGGAGCCCTTCGCCTGCAACGACTTCGCCTCCTACCGCGAGGCGGCGAAGATCACGCCGCTGGTGCCGATCGCGGCCGGCGAGAACCACTACACGCGCTTCGAGTTCGCGCAGTTGCTCGAAGCCGGCGCCGTGCAGGTGTGGCAGCCCGACCTGTCGAAGTGCGGTGGCATCACCGAGGGCGTGCGCATCGCCGCCATCGCTTCGGCCTGGCGCATCCCGGTGCATCCGCACAGCTCCGCCACCGGGCTGAACCACGCGGCCACGCTGCACTTCCTGGCGGCCACCGAGAACTCCGGCTACTTCGAGGCCTGCGTCTCGAAGTACAACCCTTTCCGCGACCTGTTCGGCCCGATCTTCACGATCGGCGCCGACGGCTGCGTGGAGCCGCCGCAGGGCCCCGGCCTGGGCGTCGAGGTCGACGAGTCGCTGTTCGCGCAGTACCCGTCGATCGACGGCCCCGGCTACGTCGTCAAATTCTGAACGAACGAAAAGGAAAGCGCATGCGCAACTGGATCGCCCGCCTGCTGGCGGCAAGTTTCCTCGGCCTGGCGGCGATCGGCGCCGGTGCCCAGTCCTTTCCCGACCACACGGTCAAGTTCGTGGTGCCGTACCCTCCGGGCGGCTTCAACGACACGCTGGCCCGGGTCTCGGCGGACAAGCTCGCGAAGATGTGGAGCCAGCCGGTGGTGGTGGAGAACAAGCCGGGCGGCAACACTACCGTCGGCAACGTGTCCGTCGCCAAGGCGCCGCCCGACGGCTACACGATCCTGATCACGCCGCTGCCGTTCTCGGCCCTGCCGGGGCTGTATGGCAACAACCTGCCGTACGACGCGCTGAAGGACTTCCAGCCGCTGGTGTGGGCCGGCAGCACGATGAACGCGCTGGTCGTCCGCAACGACCTGCCGGTCTCGAACGTGCGGGAGTTCCTGGACTACGCACGCAAGAATCCGGGCAAGCTCAATTTCGGTTCCACCGGCTCCGGCTCCTCGAACCACCTCTCGATGGAGCTGTTCATGAAGATGACCGGCACGAAGCTGGCGCACATCCCGTACAAGGGCAGCGCGCCGGCGGTCACGGCGCTGCTGGGCGGCGAGATCGACGCGCTGTTCGACAACGTGCCCAACGTCGTGCAGCACATCCGCGCCGGCAAGATGAAGGTGATCGGCGTCAGCGGCCTGCAGCGCTCCAAGCTGCTGCCGGAGGTTCCCACCGTGGCCGAGTCGGGCGTGCCGGGCTACGAGGTGAACGTCTGGTTCGGCATGCAGGTGCCCGCCGGGACGCCCAAGCCGGTGGTCGAGAAGCTCAATCACGACGTGGTCACCCTGCTCAAGGAACCCGACGTGGTGAAGCGCTTCGCCGACCAGGGCGTCGAGGTCGTGGCCAGCACGCCGGAGCAGTTCCAGAAGCTGGTGCAGGCCGAAGTGGCCAAGTGGACCCAGCTGATCCGCGAGGCCAATATCCGCATCGAATGAAGATCACCGACGTCACGCTCACGCTGTTCGCGTGGGAATCGATCCCCGCGACCAGCTACGGCGCGCACACGGGCAAGTTCTCGGGCGCCAGCCGCCTCGGCCTGCTGGCGATCCGCACCGACGCCGGCGTCACCGGCCACGCCTTCCTGGGCTCGGCGTTCTTCCCGGCCGATTCCGACGGCGGCAGCCTCGTGCGGGTGCTCAAGCCGCTGCTGGTGGGGCAGAACCCGCTCGATCGGGAGAAGCTGTACCAGGCGATGTGGAAGCGGGTGCGGACCACCACGGTGCGCTGCATCGGCGCCGTGGACGTCGCCTTGTGGGACATCGCGGGGCAGGTCGCCGGCCTGCCCATCCACCAGTTGCTGGGGACGTACCGCGAGCACGTGCCGGCCTACATCAGTTCGGCGGTGCTCGCGAGCCCGCAGGCGTATGCCGAAGAGGCGCTGCAGTACCGGGCGCAGAACCTGGTGGCCTACAAGATCCATCCGCCGCAGCAGTGGCGCGAAGACATCCGGGTGTGCGAGGCGGTGCGCAAGGCGGTGGGCGACGACTACCTGCTGATGCTCGATGCGGCCTGGAGCTACGACTACCCCGCGGCGCTGCGCGTCGGGCAGGCGATCGAGCGGCTCGGCTACTACTGGTACGAGGACCCGCTGGCCGACGCCGACCTGTACAACTACGTGGAGCTGCGCAAGCACCTGCACATCCCGATCATGGCGACGGAGTACCCGGCGGGCGGCCTCGACGCCTTCACGCCCTGGGTGAAGGAGCGCGCGACCGACTACCTGCGCGGCGACGTGGCGGTGAAGGGCGGCATCACCGGTCTCATGAAGGTGGCCCACCTGGCCGAGGCCTTCCATCTCAATTTCGAAGTGCACCACGGCGGCAATTCGCTGAACAACGTGGCGAACCTGCATGTGATCATGGCGATCCGCAACACCGAGTTCTTCGAGGTGCTGCTGCCTTCCGGGTCGCAGAAGTACGGCCTGGTGCAGGACATCGAGATCGATGCCGCCGGCCTGGTGCATGCACCGACCGGGCCGGGCTTGGGCGCCCAGATCGATTTCGAGCTGGTGGAACGGAAGAAGGTGGCGGTGCTTTCCTGAGCGCCGTCAGGCCCCGAACACCTTCGCCAGCTCGTACGGCGTCGTGACCTCCAGCTGGTCGTAACGGCACTCCTGCGGCGGCTTGTCGGGCCGCCAACGCAGGAACACCGCCGCGTGCCGGAAGCGATTGCCCTGGAGGTGGTCGTACTTGACCTCGCACACCCGCTCCGGCCGCAGCGCCTCCCAGCTCAGGTCCTTGCCGCCGCTCCAGCGGCTTTGCGCGCCGGGCATGCGCTGCGCGTCGCCGACGGCGGCGCCGCCCCATTCGCGCCAGGGATGGTCCTGCAGCGCGTTCTTGCGCAGCGGCTCCAGTTCCTCCAGCAGCTGCCGCCGCATGTCCATCGTGAACGAGGACGTCACGCCCACGTGCTGCAGCGTCCCGGCGTCGTCGTAGAGCCCGAGCAGCAGCGAGCCGATCGCATCGGTGCGGTCCTTGTACCAGCGGAAGCCGGCCACCACGCAATCGGCGCTGCGCACGTGCTTGATCTTCAGCATCGCCCGCTTGCCCGGTTGGTAGGTCCCCGATTCGAGCTTGGCGATCACGCCGTCCAGCCCGGCGCCTTCGAACTTCTGCAGCCACTCCTCGGCCTGCGCGCGGTCGCGCGTGACCGGCGTCAGGTGCAGCGGCGGCTTCGCCTTCCCGAGCAGGCGCTCCAGCCGCGCGCGCCGCTCCGACTGCGGCAACTCCATCGTGGACTTGCCGCCGGCCGCGAGCAGGTCGAAGGCGACGAAGCTGGCCGGCGTCTCCTTGGCCAGCTTGGCCACGCGCGAGGCGGCCGGATGCAGGCGCATCTGCAGGGCGTCGAAGTCGAGACCGGATGGCGTCGCCACCACGACCTCGCCATCGAGCACGCAGCCTTTGGGCAGCGCCTCGTGCAGCGCCTTCTCCAGCTCGGGGAAGTAGCGGTTCAGCGGCCGCAGGTCGCGGCTTTGCAGGTAGGTCTGCTCGGCGCCGCGGAAGACGAGCGCGCGGAAGCCGTCCCACTTGGGTTCGAACAGGAAGCCCTCCTGCGTCGGAAGTGCCTCGGCGATCTTGGCCAGCATCGGCTCGATGGGCGGGGCGGGCAGGGTGGAGGGCATGCGCCTTTGTATCCGTTCGTGCCCGCGCCGTGGGGCGGCCGCGGACGCGGAGCGAATAACCCCGAGCCGGACTCCATCGCGTCGAATTCCTAGAATCAGGGTTTTCCCTAGGTGTCTCGCCCGAGACACCGCGTTTGCAAGGATCGCCATGCAGGCCCTCGTCCGCCTGAGCCAGTTCGTCGGCAAGACCTTTGCCGCCTGGGTGCTGCTGTTCGCCGCGCTCGCCTTCTTCGCCCCCGCGCAGTTCCGCTGGATCGCGGCCTGGATCGTGCCGCTGCTGGGCATCATCATGTTCGGCATGGGGCTCACGCTGTCGAAGGACGACTTCCGCGAGGTGTTCCGCCGCCCCGTGGATGTCCTGATCGGCGTGCTGGGCCAGTTCATCATCATGCCGGCCCTGGCATGGGTCTTGTGCAAGGCGCTGGCGCTGCCGCCGGAGATCGCGGTCGGCGTGATCCTGGTGGGCTGCTGCCCCGGCGGTACGGCCTCCAATGTGATGGCCTTCCTGGCACGCGGCGACGTGGCGCTGTCGGTCGCGATCACCTCGGTCACCACCCTGCTGGCGCCGCTCGTCACGCCGGCGCTGATCTGGCTGCTGGCCAGCCAGTGGCTGGAGGTGAGCGCGGCGGCCATGTTCTGGTCCATCGTGCAGGTCGTGGTGCTGCCGATCGCGCTGGGCGTGTTCGCACAGTCGCTGCTGAAGGACAAGGTGAAGGTTGCCGTGGGCGTGTTGCCGCTGGTCTCCGTGATCGCGATCGTTGCCATCGTGGCCGCGGTGGTGGCGGCCAACCAGCCGCGCATCGCGACCAGCGGGTTGCTGATCTTCGCGGTGGTCGTGCTGCACAACGGCCTGGGCCTGCTGCTCGGCTACCTGCTGGGCAAGCTCACCGGCCGCAGCATCGCGAAGCGCAAGACGCTGTCGATCGAGGTCGGCATGCAGAACTCGGGCCTCGGTGCCGCGCTGGCGGCCGCCCACTTCTCGCCGCTCGCGGCGGTGCCGAGCGCGATCTTCAGCGTGTGGCACAACATCTCGGGCGGGCTGGTGGCGACGCTGTACCAGGGGTGGGAAAACAGCCCCGAAGACGCCCGCGAGCCGGAAGAAGGGGCAGCGGCGCAGGCCGAAGCGGCTGCCTGATCAGCTGCCGATCCGGCCTCGTTCCGCTAGAATTCCGGTCAACCGAGGAGCGTTGCAGCGTCCGCCACGGACGCGAGGCTCGGATTCCATGCAACGACGCTCACCCACCTTCCGTGCGGTGAGACCCTCCGGACGGTGGGCTCTCCACCATCACGTTCCGGAGCCACCATGAACGCCGTTCTCAAGACCGCCGCGCCCGCCGACTGCGCGATCACCGACCTGTCGCTCGCCGACTGGGGCCGCAAGGAAATCCGCATCGCCGAAACCGAGATGCCCGGCCTGATGGCGATCCGCCAGGAGTTCGCCCAGGCCCAGCCGCTGAAGGGCGCCCGCATCACCGGCTCGCTGCACATGACGATCCAGACGGCCGTGCTGATCGAGACGCTGCAGGCGCTCGGCGCCCAGGTGCGCTGGGCCTCCTGCAACATCTTCTCCACCCAGGACCACGCCGCCGCCGCCATCGCCGCCAGCGGCACGCCGGTGTTCGCCAGGAAGGGCGAATCGCTGGAGGAGTACTGGGACTACACGCACCGCATCTTCGACTTCGGCGCCAAGGGCACGGAAGGCGAAGGCCCCAACATGATCCTGGACGACGGCGGCGACGCGACGCTGCTGATGCACCTGGGCATGCGCTGCGAGAAGGACCTGTCGCTGATCGACACGCACTCCAGCGAGGAAGAGCGCATCCTGCACGCTGCCATCCGCAAGAAGCTCGGGGAAGACCCCACCTGGTACAGCCGCAAGTCGGCCCAGATCATCGGCGTGACGGAAGAGACCACCACCGGCGTGCACCGCCTGCAGGACATGGCGGCCAACGGCAAGCTGAAGTTCCGCGCGATCAACGTCAACGACTCGGTCACCAAGAGCAAGTTCGACAACCTGTACGGCTGCCGCGAATCGCTGGTGGACGGCATCAAGCGCGCCACCGACGTGATGGTGGCCGGCAAGGTGGCGCTGGTGGCCGGCTACGGCGACGTGGGCAAGGGCTCGGCCCAGGCGCTGCGCGCGCTGTCGGCCCAGGTGTGGGTGACCGAGATCGACCCGATCAACGCGCTGCAGGCCGCCATGGAAGGCTACCGCGTGGTGACGATGGAGTACGCCGCCGACAAGGCCGACATCTTCGTCACCTGCACCGGCAACTACCACGTGATCACCGAACAGCACATGCTGCGCATGAAGGACCAGGCGATCGTCTGCAACATCGGCCACTTCGACAACGAAATCGAAGTCGCCGCGCTGCGCAAGT
>NZ_DASSVG010000578.1:0-4156 GCF_035706265.1 Ramlibacter sp.
GGGGTTGAGCACCAGCGTGCCGCCCACCAGCGCCGCGCGCGGCACGTGGCTGTGGCCGCACAGGACCAGGCTGGCGCGGCGGCAATCCTCCTCGCCGGCCGCGAGGCGCGAGGCGATCTCCTCCGGGCTGGCGGCGCGCAGGCCGATCGAGCCGTGCAGGCCGTAGTCGGGCGTCACCGTCTCCAGCAGGTACTTCAGGTCGCTGGCCGGCGTGCCGTGCACCAGCAGCACCTCGTCGCCGAGCCAGAGCGTGGCCGGCAGCGACTGCAGCCAGCGGGCATGGCGCTCGCCGATCTGGCTGGCGGCGTAGCCGTCGCTGGCGGCCAGGTCGCGCTCACCGGCGGGCCGCTGCCACTCGGCGAGCAGCCTGCGGTCCTGGTTGCCGGCGATGGTGGCGAAGTCGCGCTCCATCAGCAGGTCCGCCGTCTCGGCCGGCATCAGCGGGCCGCTCAGGAGGTCGCCCAGGTTCGCCACCGCGTCGACGCCTTCGCTCTCCACTTCGTCCAGCACCGCCTTCAGCGCCGGCAGGTTGCCGTGGATGTCCGACAGCACCGCGATCTTCAAGCCAGCCCCCGCACCACTTCGAGCGCCTCCTCGATGCGCTCCACCGGATGGATCGTGAGCCCTTCGAATTCGCGCGCCTTGCCCCTGGGCGCGTTGGCCTTGGGCACGACGGCGATGGAAAAACCGAGCTTGGCCGCCTCGCGCAGCCGCTCCTGGCCGCGTGGCGCCGGCCGCACCTCGCCCGCCAGCCCCACCTCGCCGAAGGCGATGAAGCCCTTGGGCAGCGCCCGGCCGCGCAGCGAGGAAGTGATCGCCAGCATCGCCGCCAGGTCCGCGGCCGGCTCGCTGATGCGCACGCCGCCCACCGCGTTGACGAACACGTCCTGGTCCATGCAGGCCACGCCGGCATGGCGGTGCAGCACCGCCAGCAGCATGGCGAGGCGGTCGCGCTCCAGGCCCACCGACAGCCGCCGCGGGCTGGGGCCGCCGCTGTCCACCAGGGCCTGGATCTCCACCAGCATCGGCCGTGTGCCTTCCAGCGTCACCAGCACGCAGCTGCCCGGCACCGGCTCGCTGTGTTGCGACAGGAAGATCGCGCTCGGATTGGCGACGCCCTTGAGGCCCTTTTCCGTCATCGCGAAGACGCCGATCTCGTTGACGGCGCCGAAGCGGTTCTTGATCGCGCGCACCAGCCGGAAGCTCGAATGGGTGTCGCCCTCGAAATAGAGCACCGTGTCCACCATGTGCTCGAGCACGCGCGGGCCGGCGAGCGCCCCTTCCTTGGTGACGTGGCCCACCAGCACCACCGTGGTGCCGCCGGACTTGGCCGCCCGCGTGAGGTGCGCCGCGCATTCGCGCACCTGCGCCACCGAGCCGGGGGCGGAGGTGAGCTGGTCCGAGTACACGGTCTGGATCGAGTCGATCACCGCCACCGCGGGCTGCTGCGCCGCGATGGTGGCCTGGATCTTTTCCAGCTGGATCTCGGCCAGCACCTTCACCTGCGACTGCTCCAGCCCCAGGCGGCGCGAGCGCAGCGCCACCTGGGCGCCGCTTTCCTCGCCGGTGACGTACAGGGTGGGCACGCCCGTGCGCTGCAGGCCGTCGAGCGCCTGCAGCAGCAGGGTGGACTTGCCGATGCCCGGGTCGCCGCCGATCAGGACCACGCCGCCTTCGACGATGCCGCCGCCCAGCACCCGGTCGAGTTCGCCGATGCCGGTGGGCGTGCGCGCCACTTCGGCCGCCTCGATGTCCGCCAGCACCGCCACTTCGGAGGCGGGTGCGAGCGACGCGAAGCGGTTGCGGCCGCCACCGCCCGCCTCGGCCACGCCTTCGATCAGGGTATTCCACGATCCGCAATGCGGACACTTGCCCTGCCACTTGGGCGAGCTGCCTCCGCACTCGGTGCACGCGTAGAGCGTCTTCTCCTTTGCCATTGACCGGAGTGTAGAGGTGAGTACCATCGACCTCGTGCCCGCCCCCCAACCCTTCTCCGAATTCGAAGCCGCCGAGCGCGCCCGTGGTTGCACCGAGGTGCTCGCCCGCTCCTACGAGCCGGAAACGCTGATCCCGGAGCACACCCACGAATTCACCGCCCGCGCCCTCGTGATCCAGGGCGAGATGTGGCTCACCCAGAACGGCACCACCCAGCACCTGAAGCCGGGCGACCGCTTCGAGGTGCTCCGCGGCACGCCGCATGTCGAGAAGTACGGGCCGCAGGGGGCGACGTATTGGGTGGCGCGCAGCGAGTAGCGGCCTACGTTTCACGCCCTTCCAGCAGCAGATCCGCAAACGCCTGCGCCGCCGGCGAGAGCGATCGTTCCGCCTTGCGGATCACCGCCACGCGCCGCTCCACCACCGGGCGGGTGAGCCGGCGCGCGACCAGGCCGGTGGCCGCCACGTCGCGCGTCAGCAGCGAGGCCGGGACGACGGCGATGCCCAGGCCGCTGGCCGCCAGCGCCACCGCGGTGGTGAGCAGCGCCACCTCGTGCTCCACCCGCAGCGCCACGCCGGCGCTCTCGCAGGCCGCGTCGATGCTGCGGCGCACGCCGTAGCCGGCCTTGACGGTGATCACCGGAAAAGCGGCGAGCTGCTTCCACGTGAGCGGCCGGCCCGCCGCGAAATCCCGCCCCGGCTGCCCCATCGCCGCCAACGCGTCGTGCAGGAAGACCTGCTCGCGCAGGCCCGGCACCGACGCCTCCAGCGTACCGATGCCGAAATCCACCCGCCCCGCCAGCAGCGTCTCGACGAACTCGCCGGGGGCGACGTCCTCCAGTTCCACCTTCACCTCGGGATGGACGGCGCGGAAGTCGCGCATCGCCGGCGGCAGCAGGATCTGCGCCACGCTGGAGGTGGCGGCGATGCGCACCCGGCCGCGGCGCGCCCCCGCCACTTCCGCCATCCCGGCGACCAGCCCCTCCAGCTCCGCCAGCGCCCGCTCGGCGTAGGCGATGGCCTCGTTGGCGGCTTCGGTGCGGCGCAGCGTGCGCGTGCTGCGGTCGAACAGCTTCACGCCCAGCTTGTCCTCCAGCTCGCGCAGCAGCACCGTCACGGCCGGCTGCGTGAGCGCGAGTTGCTCCGCCGCGGCCGAGACCTGCCCCGCGTGGTACACGGCCACGAAGGCGCGCAGCTGCCGCACCGAAGGCAGCGCGCGCACGGATAAGGGTCTTTTATGAATCGCCATGAAAGATTCATTGTCGCCGCAGCCGCTCCTTGCCTTTAATCAAGGTTTTCGAACACTGGATGGAGTTGGGATGACGCAGACGCTGCAAGCCCAGGTGCTCGTCGTGGGCGCCGGGCCGGTCGGGCTGACCCTGGCGATGGACCTCGCCCAGCGCGGCGTGGACGTGCTGGTGGCGGAGATCCGCGAGCGCGGCGAGCCGCCGCCCGTGAAGTGCAACCACGTGTCGGCGCGCTCCATGGAGGTGTTCCGCCGCCTGGGCGTGGCGCAGGCCCTGCGCGACGCCGGGTTGCCCGCGGACTACCCGAACGACGTCGCCTACCGCACCACCTTCACCGGCGAGGAGCTCTCGCGCATCCCGATCCCCGCGCGCAAGGACCGCTACACGTCCCTGTACGGGCCCGACACCTGGTGGCCCACGCCGGAGCCGCCGCACCGCATCAACCAGATCTACCTGGAGCCGGTGCTGTTCGCGCATGCCGAGGCCACCCGCGGCGTGCGCATCGTCAACCGCACCCGCGTCGACGACTTCACGCAGGACATCGACGGCGTGCGCGCCAGCGCGGTGAACCTCGACACCGGCGAGCCGCTGCAGATCCGCTGCGAGTACCTGGTCGGCTGCGACGGCGGCCGCTCGAACGTGCGCAAGAAGATCGGCGCCAGGCTCTCCGGCGTGGACGTGGTGGGCCGCGTGCAGTCCACCTTCTTCCGCGCGCCGGACCTGCTGCAGCGCGCGAAGAACCCGCCGGCCTGGGCCACCTTCTCGCTCAACCCGCGCCGCTGCGGCAACGTCTATGCGATCGACGGCCGCGAGACCTTCCTGCTGCACAACTACCTGAAGCCCGAGGAGACGGACTTCGACGCGGTGGACCGCGACTGGGCGATCCGCACCATCCTCGGCGTCGGCCCCGACTTCCGCTACGAGATCATCAGCAAGGAAGACTGGGTCGGCCGCCGGCTGGTGGCCGACCGCTT
>NZ_DASSVG010000579.1:0-14460 GCF_035706265.1 Ramlibacter sp.
CGGCCACGGCGCACGCCGTGGCCGTAGCCTTCGGCGAGCGCGGTGCCGCAGACGGCAGCAAGGAAGGAAGCGGCGCAGGCGGCCGCCAGGTGTCGTTGCATGATGCTTCTCCTGTGTCGTGGAGAGGTGCCGGACGCCGGCCCTCATGCCCCTTTACGCAGGAGAGGCGCCGGCGGATCAGAGGCGCAGCCAGGCCGTGCCGCTCTCGTCCGGCTGCGCTTCCGCCAGCGCGGCGAGAAAGCTGTCGCACCACCAGTGCACGTCGTACTCCCTCACCACGCGCATCAGCGCCTCGTGGCGATGGCGGCGCTCCTCCAGCGGCATCTGCAGCGCCAGCAGGATGGCCGCGGCCGTGCCCTCGGTGTCGTAGGGATTGACCAGCAGCGCTTCGCGCAGTTGCTCCGCCGCGCCGGCGAAGCGCGAGAGCACCAGCACGCCGGGGTCGTCGGGGTTCTGCGCTGCCAGGAACTCCTTGGCGACCAGGTTCATGCCGTCGCGCAGCGGCGTGACCAGCGCGACGCGGCTCGCGCGGTACAGCCCCGGCAGGCGCGAGCGCGCCACCGTGCGATGGATGTAGCGCACCGGCATCCAGTCCAGCTCGCCGAAGTTGCCGTTGATGGAGCCGCACAGCGACTCGAGCTCGTGCAGGATCTCGGTGTAGGCGCTGACGTTCTCGCGGCTCGGCGACGCGATCTGGATCAGCGTGGCGCTGGAGCGCAGGTCCGGGTTCTTGGCCAGGAACTCCCGGAAGGCCCGCAGGCGCTGCGGCAGGCCCTTGGAGTAGTCCAGCCGGTCCACCCCCACCAGCAGCTTGCGGCGCGAATACTCCATGCGCATGCGCTCGTACATCTGCACGGCGTCCTGGGCGCGGGTGAGCGCGGTGAACTCCTGCACGTCGATGCCGATCGGGAAGGCGCCCGCCTGCACGGTGCGGCCGAAGGCGCGCCAGCGGCCGTCGTCCACCGGCTGCGCGTGCGCCTCGGCTTCGACATAGCGGGCGAAGTGGTCCAGGTCGGCCTTGGCCTGGAAGCCCACCAGGTCGTAGGCGAACAGCGCGCGGATCAGCCAGTCGTGCCCCGGGATCGCCGCCAGGATCAGCGGCGGGGGCAGCGGGATGTGCAGGAAGAAGCCGATGCGCTGGCGGCAGCCCAGCGCCCGCAGTTCCGCCGCCAGCGGGATCAGGTGGTAGTCGTGGACCCAGATCACGTCGTCGGGCTTCAGCAGCGGCAGCAGCTTGCGCGCGAACAGCTGGTTCACGCGCCGGTAGCCGTTGATGTAGCCGGCGTCGAAATCCGCCAGGTCCAGGCGGTAGTGGAACACCGGCCACAGCACGCCGTTGGAGTAGCCGAGATAGAAGGCGTCGTGGTCCACCTGCGAGAGATCGACCATCGCCAGCGTCACCGGGCCGGCGCGCTGGAACACCACGTCGTCGTCCTCCGCGGCGTCGACCACCTTGCCGCTCCAGCCGAACCACAGGCCGCCGGTGTTGTTCAACACCTCGGCCAGGGCGACGGCAAGCCCGCCGGCGGCGGTCTTGCGGGGGTCGGCGATGCGGTTGGAGACGACGACGAGGCGCGACATCGTTCAGCGTTGGGCGTTGAGCGTTGAGCGTTGAGCGTGAAGGCGGGGTCCCACGCTCGACGCCCAACGCCCAACGCCCAACCTCATATCACCGTGTCCCACGGCGCCGACAGCCGCACCGCGGCGTTGATGGTGCCCACCATCGAATAGGTCTGCGGGAAGTTGCCCCACATCTCGCCGGTGACCGGATGCGTGTCCTCGGACAGCAGGCCCAGGTGGTTGCGGCTCTTGAGCATCACCTCGAAGATCTCGCGCGCCTGCGCCTTGCGGCCGATGCGCGCCAGCGCGTCGATGCGCCAGAAGGTGCAGATGTTGAACGCCGTCTCCGGCTTGCCGAAGTCGTCCGCCGCCTCGTAGCGCCGCATGTACGGTCCGTCGCACAGCGACTTTTCCAGCGCGTCGACGGTGGCGACGAAGCGCGCGTCGTTCGGGTCGATCATGTTCACTTCGGCCATCAGCAGCGCGCTGGCGTCGAGATCCCGGCCGCCGAAGCTCTCGGCGAAGGCCTGGCGCTCCTCGCTCCACGATTCCTTCAGGATCCGGTTGCGGATGGTGTCGGCGCGCTCGCGCCAGTAGCGGATGCGCTCCGGCAGCCCCAGCGTGAGGGCCACCTTGGCCAGCCGATCGCAGGCGGCCCAGCTCATGAGGGCCGAGGAGGTGTGGATGCGGGCGCGGGTGCGCAGCTCCCACATGCCGGCGTCGGGCGTGTCGTAGATCTTGAAGGCCTGCTCGCCCACCGCCTCCAGGTGCACGAACTCGGCGCGGGTGGCGCGCCGCATCAGCCGGTGGTCGTGGAAGGCCTGCGCGGCGCCCAGGATGATGTTGCCGTACACGTCGTGCTGGAAGTGCTCCTGCGCCTGGTTGCCCACGCGCACCGGGCCCATGCCGCGGTAGCCGGGCAGGTGCTCCAGGATGAACTCGGGCAGCCGCTCCTCCTGCCCGATGCCGTACAGGGGCTGGATGTGGCCGCCGCCGGAGCGGATCACGATGTTCATCAGCCAGCGCAGGTACTCCTCCATGGTCGCCACTTCGGAGATGGAGTTCAGCGCCCGCACGACGAAGAAGGCGTCGCGCAACCAGCAGAAGCGGTAGTCCCAGTTGCGCCCGCTGTTGGGCGCTTCCGGGATCGAGGTGGTCATCGCTGCCACGATGGCGCCGGTGTCCTCGAACAGCGAGAGCTTCAGCGTGATGGCCGCGCGGATCACCGCGTCCTGCCATTCGAGCGGCAGCGAGAGCGAGCGCGACCACTGCTTCCAGTAGCGCACGGTCTCCTCCTCGAACAGGCGGGCCGTGTCCTCGATCCCGCTGCTGAGCGTCTCGTCCGGCCCCATGACGAAGTTCATCGACCGGTCCACCACGAAGAAGGTCTCGGACAGGATGTAGGCGATCGGCGCGTCGGTGTTCACGCGCAGCGTGAGCCCCGGGCCGACGTAGCGGATGTGCGTGCTGCCCTGCGTCACCTGCGGCTTCACGCGGCCCCACTCGAAGCGCGGGCGCAGCAGCACGCGCATGCGGGGCGACCCCTGCAGCACCTTGACCCGCCGGATCAGCGTCATCGGCCGGAACATGCGGCCGCGGCTCCAGAAGCGCGGGGCGAAGTCGACGATCTCGATGCCCTGGCCGCGGCCGTCGTAGAGGCGCGTGCGCAGCACCGCGGTGTTGGGCTCGTACTCCTGCTCGCTGCGCTCCAGCCCCTCCAGCTCGAACTGCCAGACGGCGGCGTTCTCGCTCGGATCGAGCAGCGCGTTGAACACCGGGTCGGCGTCGAAGCGCGGCAGGCAGCACCACATGAGGCGCCCCTCGCGGTCGATCAGGCCGCTGTAGGCGCAGTTGCCGATCATGCCGAGCGAGAGCGAGTTGGGGTACGTTGTGTTGTTCATGTCGTTCGGATGAAACGGGCGGCGAGGGCCGCCTCCAGTTCTTGCCGCAAGGCCAGCGGGTCCGCCAGGCGCTGCGTCGCGCAGGTGGCGCCCTCGCCGACCTTGATGCCCAGGCCGCCCAGGCGCTGCACGGCGTGGAAGCCCGCTTCGTCGGTGACGTCGTCGCCGATGAACACCGGCCGCCGCCCGGCGAAGGGCTGTTCCTCCAGGAAGGCCTCGATCGCGTTGCCCTTGCTCGCGCCGCACGGCTTGGCCTCCATCACCATCTTGCCGCGCAGCAGCGTGACGCCCGGCGATTCGTCGACGGCCTTCTCCATCGTCTGCAGGCACAGCTGCTCCAGGTCGGGCCGCTGGCGGTAGTGCAGCGCCAGCGAGCCGCGCTTGTTCTCCACCAGCAGGCCCGGGTTCTGCGCGGCCAGCAGGCAGGCGGCTTCCTCCACGTGGTCCAGCGGCTGGGCGTTCAGCAGGTGCAGCTGGCCGTCGCGCCCGCGCCGCTCGGCGCCGTGCACGCCGGCCACCGGCAGCTGCAGCGGGTGCAGGAAGTCGTCGATCTGGGCGATCGGGCGCCCGGTGATCACGGCGAGGGCCCCCTGCAGGTAGTCGCGCGCGTCCTGCAGCACCCCGATCAGCGGTTGCGGCACGTGGACGGCGCTCGGCTGCGGCGCGATGTCCACCATGGTTCCGTCGAAGTCCAGGAACAGGGCGCAGGAGGGATGGAGGATCTCCACGAGCGTCATGCGACCGAACCGTAGCAGAACCTGCTGCGGTGCGGCGCGATGTCGGACCATCGGCCGGCGTAGGAGGACGCCGACACCGCGGCAGGCGGCGCGCGCAATGCCCATCCGCGCCGCAAGGCCGAGAAGCGGGCATGGCCGCGCGGCCTGGACTAAGCTCCCCCCATGGACTACGCCCGCTACGAAACCCTGCGCATCGCACGCCGCGGCCCGGACGACTCGGTGCTCGACATCCAGATGAAGGCCGCCAACGGCAAGCTGCCCACGGCCGGCCATGCCGGTCACCGCGAGCTGGCCGAGATCTGGCGCGATGTGAGCGCCGACGACACGGTGCGCGCGGCCGTGCTGCGGGGCGAGGGGCTGGGCTTCTCCGGCGGCGGCGACCTGGCGCTGGTGCAGGACATGGCCGCCGATTTCGACATCCGCGCCCGGGTGTGGAAGGAGGCGCGCGACCTGGTCTACAGCGTCGTCAACTGCGACAAGCCGATCGTCAGCGCCATCCACGGCCCGGCGGTCGGCGCCGGGCTGGTGGCGGGGCTGCTGGCCGACATCTCGCTGGCCGCGCGGGACGCCAAGATCGTCGACGGCCACACGCGGCTGGGCGTGGCCGCCGGCGACCATGCCGCCATCGTGTGGCCGCTGCTGTGCGGGCTGGCCAAGGCCAAGTACTACCTGCTGCTGTGCGACCCGGTCAGCGGCGAGGAGGCCGAGCGCATCGGCCTGGTCTCGCTGGCCGTGGACGGCGAGCAGCTGCTGCCGCGCGCCTACGAGATCGCCGACCGGCTGGCGCAGGGCAGCCAGACGGCGATCCGCTGGACCAAGTATTCGCTGAACAACTGGCTGCGGCAGGCGGGGCCCGCGTTCGACACCTCGCTCGCGCTGGAGTTCATGGGCTTCGCCGGCCCCGACGTGCAGGAAGGCATCGCCTCGCTGCGCGAGCGCCGGCCGCCGAAGTTCCGTTGAAGGATCGAAGGAGGAAGGAAGATGAGGAAGGTTCTCGCATCCCTGCTGCTCGCCACCGCGGGCCTCGCGGCCCAGGCCGCCGACGCGCCCGTGAAGGTGGAGGGCGCCTGGGCGCGGCCCATCGTGCCGGGCCAGCAATCGAGCGGCGCCTACATGACGCTCACCGCGCGCGCGCCGGTCACGCTGCTGGGCGCCGAGACGCCGGCGGCCGGCATCGTGGAGATCCACCAGATGAAGATGGAAGGCGACGTGATGAAGATGCGCGCCGCCGGCGAGCTGGCGCTCGCACCCGGCAAGCCCCTGCAGTTGGCGCCCGGCGGCTATCATTTCATGCTGATGGACCTGCAGGACCCGTTCAAGGCCGGCACGCAGATCCCGTTCACGCTGCACTTCCGCGATGCCAAGGGCCAGGCCAGCACCTTGCAGCTGCAGGTGCCGGTGCAGATGCGGGCGCCGCACGCAGCGCACCAGTAGCGCGGTCCTTGGGGTAAGCTGTCAACACGACAACTGACCCGAGGAGAGCGCGGCCATGAGTGACAGCAGCAACTTCGGCTTTGCGAAACTCGTCCCCGGATTCGACTTCCTGCAGAACCTGGCCAAGGGCGCTTCGCAGAGCATCCCCCAGATGCCCCACCTGTCCAACTGGGTGGCGCCCACGCTCAGCGTCGAGGAGCTGGAAAAGCGCATCGCCGAACTGAAGGCGGTGCAGTTCTGGCTGGAGCAGAACGGCCGCGCGCTCGGCGCGACCATCCAGGCGCTGGAAGTGCAGAAGATGACGCTCGCCACCCTGCAGGGCATGAACTTCAGCATGGGCGAGCTGGCCAACGCGCTGCGGCTGAAGACCACCGATGCCGTGGCGAGCGGGGCGCGCAAGGTGGGCGAAGCCGCCGAGGCGGCCGCGAGCGCCGTCTCGGGCGCGGCCGATGCGGTGGCCGACGCGGCGGACAAGAAGGCGGCCGGCAAGAAGGGCGAGGAGAAGAAGCCGTCCGGCAATGGCGCCGCGCCGGTCGATCCGCTGCAGTGGTGGGGCGCCCTCACGCAGCAGTTCCAGCAGATCGCGGCCAACGCGATGAAGGACGCGGCCCAGAAGACGGCCGTCGACACTGCTCGCAACATGGCCGTGGGCAGCGCCAAGGATGCGATGAAGGCGGCCACCGGCATGGCCAAGGCGGCGGCGGGCATGGCCAAGGCCTCCAGCGCTGCGTCGGCGCCGAAGACCACCGCTGCCAGGAAGACCCCGGCGCGCAAGACTCCCGCGCGCAAGCCGCGCGCGAAGAAGACCGCGACCTAGGAGCCGCCATGCAGCTGTTTCCCTTCGGCCATGCCACGCACCCGCAGTGGCGGATGGCGGCCGGCCTGGTGCTGGCGCAACTGCGGGCGCAGATGACGCTGCACGGCTACGCCCCCTCGCCGACGCTGGGGCTGCTGTACATCACCGACCACTACGCGGCCTCGGCGCAGGAAATCCTGGACCACCTCGGCGCCGAACTGCCCGAGGTCACCGACTGGGCCGGCACTGTCGGCGTCGGCATCGCATCTTCCAACGTGGAGTACTTCGACGAGCCGGCGATGGCGGTGATGCTGTGCGCCGTGCCGTCGGACCAGTACCGGGTGTTCTCCGGCGTCGCACCGCTGCCCGGCAGCTTCCGCGCCCACACGGCCCTGGTGCATGCCGATGCCGCCACCCCCGACCTCGCCGAACTGATCGCGGAGATGGCGGACCGCACCGCCACCGGCTATCTCTTCGGCGGCCTCGCCTCCAGCCGCGCCGACGTGGTGCAGTTCGCGATCGGCGGCAACGGCAACCTGCGCGGGCAGGGCAAGGCCGGCGGCGTGTTCCGCGGCGGTCTCTCGGGCGTGGCCTTCGCCGAAGGCGTGCAGCTGGTCTCGCGCATCACGCAGGGCTGCCAGCCGGTGGCGCCGGCGCGCAGCATCACCGGCGCCGACGGCAATCTCGTGACCGAACTCGATGGCGAACCGGCGCTGGACGTGCTGCTGGAAGACCTGCACATCTCGCTGGACCAGCCGCAGGCCGCGATGACGGCCCTGCGCGCCACGCTGGTGGGCCTGACGCAGGCGAGCGAGGACGTGGTGAACCGCATCGGCCACTTCGGCACCGACGTGGTGGTGCGGCACATCATCGGCCTCGATCCGCGCCGGCGCGGCGTGGCCGTGGCGAGCAAGGTGGAGGAGGGCATGCGCCTCGCGTTCTGCCGCCGCGACGTCGAGGCGGCGCGGGCGGACCTGGTGCGCATCTGCGCCGAGATCCGCGAGGAGCTGGAGCCGGAGGAACTGCCGCTGGCCGCCGCCAGCGCGCTGACCGCCCCCGATCCGCTGGCGCCGCCCAGCGCCGCGACGACGCCGCTCGCCGGCGCCATCTACGTCAGCTGCGCCGGCCGTGGCGGCCCGCACTTCGGCGGCCCGAGCGCGGAGATGCAGATCGTGCGCCGGGCCCTGGGCGACGTGCCGCTGGTGGGCTTCTTCGCCGGCGGCGAGATCGGCCGCCGGCACCTCTATGGCTACACGGGCGTGCTGACGGTCTTCCGCTGAACGCGTCCGGCGTTCGGCGTTCGGCGTTGAGCGTTGAGCGTTGAGCTACGCCGCGTCGCCCGGGTTGGCGCGCAGCTGCAGGTGGGCTTCCAGCAGCGGCAGCAGCTTCTGGGGCGTGATCGGCTTGCCCAAGGCGCCCAGCACCGCCAGGCCGTGGCCCTTGGCGATCTCCGAGCCGACCGCCAGCGTCCAGTCCTCGCTGCTCAGGAACACCAGCGAGGCGCTGCCGGCGACGGCCCGCAGCTTCGGAATCAGCTCGAGGCCGTCCACGTCGGGCATGACGACGTCGGTGATCACGATGTCCACCGCGGGCGCGGCGCGCAGCAGGCGCATCGCCTCGGCGCCGTTGGCGGCACTGCGGATCTGCTCCACCCCGAGCGAGCGCAGGGCCCGCTCCAGCATCATGCGCTGGAATTCGTGGTCTTCCACGACCAGGACGTGGAGCGTCGACAGTGAGGGCGGCATGGCCGCATTCTTGCAGCAGGCCCGGCCGCGCGGCATTCATCCGAATGTGCGTCAAACGAAAGCACGCAGGACGCGGATCCGGGCGATCTGCTAACTTTGCGGGGGTTGCTGCACCGCCCCCGAGGTGCAGCCCGGGTTCGCCGCAGCCGCGGCGGGCCCTTCGAACCAACGTGAACGCCGCCGCCCCGAGCCGCCCCGAGCCCGATTCGCGCCGCTACCGGCGCTGGCACCTGGTCGTGCGCCGCCACTGCGCCGCCTGGGTGCGCGCGGGCGGTGCGGTCTCCGTGCTGCTGGGGGCCGCGGTGCTGGCGGGCTGGTGGCTGGGTCTGCCGGTGCTCACGAGCGTGTTCGAAGGGGCGCCGCCGATGTCGGTGGGCGCCGCGCTCGCGTTCGTGCTGTGCGGCCTGTCGCTGCTGCTGCAGCCGACGGTGGCGTCGGCGCGGCGGGGAGGCGGCCGCCAGGGCCTCGCGCAGGTTCTCGGGGTGGCGGTGGCCGCACTCGGCATCGCGGTGGGCGCTGAATACGCGTTCGACTGGAATCTCGCGTTCAGGAACTTCGCGCTCCCGGACATCGGGCAGGTCCTGGCGGGGCAACGGATGACGCTCTCCAGCGCGGCCGCCTTCACCTGCGTCGGCACCGCGCTGGCGCTGCTGCCCGTGGCACGGCTGCGCATCCTGGTGCAGGGCTGCGCGGGGGCGGCCGCCCTGATCGGGCTGATGACACTGGCCGGCTATGTGTGGGGGGCCTCCGAGCTGCGCAGGGACGAGTGGGGGCCGCCGGCGGCGCTGCACACCGCCGGCGGGTTCGCGGTGCTGGGCGCCACCATCGGCCTGGCGACGCAGTGGTGCGTGCCCGGCCGGCGCAGCCTGCGCTTCCTGTTCGATCCGGTCGAACTCAGGATCGTGGCCAGCTTCGCGGGCGCGCTGTTGTTCCTGGTGCTCGTGGGCGGGCTCAGCTACGGCGCGGCCGTGGAGTCCGCGCGGGTGGCCCGCCAGGCGGCGCAGGCGGAGGCCTTCCACGGCAAGCTGGCGGGCCTGTACGCCAACGCGGCCGAAGCCGCCGTGGCCGGCCGCACTTTCCTGCTCACGGGAGTCCAGGGCGACGCGCAGCGGTGGCAGGAGCGCGTCGTCCAGCTCGAAGCCACGCGCAAGGCCATCGGCGAAGTGCAGGACCTCGCCGCCGCGGAGCGCACCCCGGTGCGCATCCTCGACGAAGCCCTCGCGCGGCTGACGGAAATCTACCTGCAGGCGCTGTCGCTGCAGGCCCGCTCGGGCGTGGAGGCCGCGCGCGCCTTTTTCGGCAACGGGCGCGACCAGGCCGCGCTGGCCGCGGTGCGGACGGCGCTGCTGCGCGTCGAGGAGCTGGCCCGCGCCGAGGAGGAGCGGCAGCAGGCGCTGCTGGAGCGGCACCGGCAGAAGACGCTGCTGGTCACGCTGCTGTTCCTGGCCGTGGCGGCCTTCATGCTCGCCGCGGTGTTCACGGCGATCCGGCGCGAGATGACGGCGCGCGCGCAGGCGGAGCGGGCGCTGCGGCGCCGGTCGGCCGAGGCCGTCGGCGCGCACCGCTTCCTCGAGTCCGTGATCCAGAACATCCCGCACGCGATCTTCATCAAGGAGGCGGCGCGGCTGCGCTTCGTGCGCATCAACCGGGCCTGCGAACGCCTGTTGGGGCGCAGCCAGCAGGAGATGGCGGGTCGCACCGACCACGAGTTCTTCCCGGCGGGCCAGGCCGCTGCCTTCATCGCGAAGGACCGGCAGGCGCTGGAAAGCGGCGCGGTGGTGGAGATCGCGCAGGAGGAGATCCACACGGCGCACGACGGCCTGCGGCTGCTGCACACCCGCAAGGTCCCGCTGCTGGACGAACAGGGGCGGCCCACCTACCTGCTCGGAATCTCCGAGGACGTGACGGACGTGCGGCACAAGGAGCGCCAGATCCGCGAGCTGAACGCGCAGCTGCGGGCGCGGGCCGAGGAGGTCGAGCGGGCCAGCCAGGCACGCAGCGCCTTCCTCGCGACCATGAGCCACGAGATCCGCACGCCCATGAACGGGATGCTGGGGACGCTGGAGCTCCTGAGCCTGAGTCCGCTCGACGCGCCCCAGCGCCGCATGCTTTCGGTGATCGCCGAATCGGGGCAGTCGCTGCTGCGGATCATCGACGACGTGCTGGATTTCTCCAAGGTGGAAGCCGGCAAGCTGGAACTGCACGTGGAAGTGGCCTCGGTGGCGGCGGTCGTCGAGGCCGTGCGCAACATCCATTCGCCCGTCGCCAGCAGCAAGGGCCTGGCGGTCGCCACCCGCGTGGATCCGGCGCTGAGTCCGGCCGTGTGGGTGGACGCGCTGCGCCTGCGCCAGATCCTCAACAACTTCGTCAGCAACGCCGTCAAGTTCACCGTGCACGGCCAGGTGGAGATCCGCGTCGAGGTGCTGGAGTCGGATGCGGAGCGCCAGCTGCTGCGGCTGGCCGTGACCGACACCGGGCCCGGCATCGCACCGGAAGACCAGCAGCGCCTGTTCCAGCCTTTCGTGCAGGTCGGCGCAGCGGGCGCGGGCACGGGGCTCGGGCTGGCCATCTCGCGCCAGCTCGCGGCGCTCATGGGCGGCGAGGTGCAGCTGCAAAGCGCCCCCGGCGAGGGCACGACCATGAGCCTGCGGATCCCGGTGCGCACGGCCCCGCCCGAGCAGTTGCCCGAGCCGATCGAGCAGCGCATGGCGCAGCTGCGGCAGGCCACCGCACGCATGCGGCCCGCGCCCACCGTGGCCGAAGCGGAGGCGGAAGGCACGCTGGTGCTGGTGGTGGACGACCATCCGGTCAATCGCATGCTGCTGGTCCAGCAGCTCGCGACCCTCGGCTATGCGGCCCAGGCCGCGCCTGACGCGGCCGAGGCCCTGCGCCTGTGGCAGGGCGGTCGTTTCGGGCTGGTGCTCACCGACTGCCAGATGCCCGGCATGAACGGGTACGAGCTGGCGCGGCGCATCCGCGCGAGCGAGGCCGCGGCCGGAGGGCGGCGCACGCCGGTGCTCGCCTGCACCGCGATGGCGCTGCCGGGCGAGGTGGAGAAGTGCGCCGACGCGGGCATGGACGACGTCGTGTTCAAGCCGGTCGAACTGCATTCGCTGCTGGCGAAGATGCGCCGCTGGCTGCCGCTGCCCGAGGGCGCGGAGGCCGCCACGGACCCGGCTGCGCCCGTGCCTCCGCCCCGCGACAACGCGGGCCCGGTGGACCTCACGCTGCTGCGCGAGAACTGGGGCGCGCAGGCGCGCGACATCCAGGCCATCCTGGCCGCCTTCGCCCGCAGCGCGCGCGAGGACCACGGCGACCTGCGCGCGGCGCTGGCGCGCCGCGATGCGCCGGCCGTGGTGGCGGTGGCGCACCGCATGGTCGGTGCGAGCAAGATGGTGGGCGCGCACGCGCTGGCGGAAAGCTGCGAGCTGCTGAATGCGGCCGGGCGCGAGCGCGGCTGGGAGGCGATCGCCGCCGCCATGCAGGCGGTGGACGCGGAATACCTGCGCGTGATGGAGGCGCTGGAACCGGGGCACTGAGGCGTGCGCCCGCGCTCAGCGCCGCAGCTGCGTGAAGGCCGCGAACTCCCAGCTGCGCATCGCCAGCACCAGCGTGTAGCCCTCGCGCTCCTGGGCCGGCAGCTTCTGGTCGGCGTGGTGCTGCTGCGCGAAATCCTGCGCCACCCGCTGCAGGCGGTCGCGGAACGAAGGGGCGATGGCGCGGCTCACGCTGCCGTGCACCAGCAGCAGGCCCTCGGCGGGGCCGTCGAAACCGCCGTTGAAGTAGTCCAGCACCGCGTGGTCGCGGAAGTAGTGCATCACCGGGCCGTGGGGCCGCCAGCGGAAGGTCTTGGCCAGCTTCAAGCGGTAGCGGTTCAGGGGCCGCAGCTCGATGATCCCGATGCGGTCCAGCGCCACGAAGTACTTGATGCACTCGGCCTCGCTCAGGCGGTACTCGCTGGTGATCTGCTCCAGCGTCCACTGGCTCAGGACGCAGATCGCGCACAGCAGCAGCTTCTTGTCGGCCACCACGGCGCGCTCCTGTTCCTGCGTGAGCTCGTTCACCAGCGGCTGCGCGTCGGCCACGCGGCGCGCGAGTTCGGCGAAATCGAGCTTCAGCACGCGGCAGATCGCGTCGATGCGCGACAGCGCCATGTCGCCCTTGGCCAGCATGCGCTTGACGCTCGATTCGGCCATGCCCAGGCCCTGCGCGAGGTCCGCGTACGTCATCTGCGCGGCCTTCAGCTCCTTCTTCAGGGCCAGGACCAGGTCGGCGGTGGTGCTCATGGAAGTACAGGAATCCGATACCGGGCGGGCTGCCCGAGCGCAATGTAGCGGAATCGCAGCACTTTCCGCCGCCGCGCGGCGAGACTGCCGCCGTCCGCCCGATCCTGGGCCATGATCCGCAACGGAGGAGAACCGCATGGACACCGTCGCCGCCGAGGCCGGCCCCAGCGCCGCGCGCGAGGCGCACCCGAACCAGTTCGCGCTGCTGCGCCAGCGCCGCTTCGCTCCCTTCTTCTGGACCCAGTTCGCCGGCGCCGCCAACGACAACCTGTTCAAGTTCGCCTTCACGGTGATGGTCACCTACCAGCTGCAGGTGGCCTGGATGCCGCCCGCGATGGCGGGCCTCGCGATCGGCGCGCTGTTCATCCTGCCCTACCTGCTGTTCTCCGCCACCAGCGGACAGCTCGCCGACAAGTACGACAAGCGCCGCCTGATCCTGTTCGTGAAGTGGCTGGAGATCGGCATCATGCTGCTCGCGGCCTGGGGCTTCTTCGCGGCCAACGTGCAGGTGCTGCTCGCCTGCACGTTCCTCATGGGCCTGCACTCCACGCTGTTCGGGCCGGTGAAGTTCGCCTACCTGCCGCAGCACCTGGACGAGCGCGAGCTCACGGGCGGCAACGGCATGGTGGAAATGGGCACCTTCGTCGCGATCCTGCTCGGGCAGGTGGCGGGTGGCCTGATCGTGGACATCCCCGCCATCGGGCCGCAGTCCGTGGGGATCGCGTGCGTGGGGTTGGCGGTCGTGGGGCGGCTGGTCGCGCACGCGATTCCGGCGTCGCCCGCCAGCGCGCCGGAGCTGCGCATCAACTGGAACCCTTTCAGCGAGACCTGGCGCAACCTGAAGCTGGCGCACGGCAACATCGTGGTGTTCCGTTCGCTGCTCGGGATCAGCTGGATGTGGTTCTTCGGCGCGGTGTTCCTGAGCCAGTTCCCTTCCTTCGCCAAGGAGGTGCTGCACGGCAACGCGCAGGTCGCCTCGCTGCTGCTGGTGGTGTTCTCAGTCGGTATCGGCGTGGGCTCGCTGATGTGCGAGATGCTGTCGCGCCGCCACGTGGAGATCGGCCTGGTGCCGGTGGGTGCGCTCGGCATGACGCTGTTCTCCGTCGACCTGTACTTCGCCTCGCGCGCGCTGCCGCCCGCGGCCAGTCTGACGCTGGGGCAGTTCGTCGGCATCGCGGCGCACTGGCGCGTGATGGCGGACCTGGCGCTGCTGTCGCTCTTCGCCGGCCTCTATTCGGTGCCGATGTACGCGCTGATCCAGCTGCGCGCCCAGCCCACGCACCGCGCCCGGATCATCGCGGCCAACAACATTCTCAACGCGCTCTTCATGATCGGCAGCTCGGTGATCGCCGGCGTGCTGCTGAAGGCGGGCTTCACCATCCCGCAGATCTTCCTCGCCGTGGGCATCGCCAACGCGCTGGTGGCCGGCTACATCTTCCTGCTGGTGCCGGAGTACCTGATCCGCTTCGTGGCCTGGGTGGCGACGCACATCGTCTACCGCTTCCGCGTGCGCGGCGACGCGCACATCCCGGTGGCCGGCCCGGCGGTGCTGGCCTGCAACCACGTGAGCTTCGTCGACGCGGTGCTGCTGATGGCGGCGAGCCCGCGACCGATCTACTTCGTGATGGACCACCGCATCTTCCGACTGCCGGTGCTGGGGTGGCTCTTCAAGCTGGCGAAGGCGATCCCGATCGCGCCGCAGAAGGACGACCCTTCGGTGTACGAGGCGGCCTTCGAGCGGGCCGCGCAGGTGCTGCGCGAGGGCGACCTGCTGGCGATCTTCCCCGAAGGCGCGATCACCCGCGACGGCACGCTGCAGCCCTTCAAGGGCGGGATCATGAAGGTGCTGGAGCGCGCCCGCGCCGACGGCGTGCAGCCGCCCGTGATCCCGATGGCGCTGACCGACCTGTGGGGCTCCTTCTTCAGCCGCATCGAGCAGGGCAACGCGATGGTGCGGCCGTTCCGGCGCGGCGTGTTCAACCGCGTGGGCCTGAACGTGGG
>NZ_DASSVG010000580.1:0-14395 GCF_035706265.1 Ramlibacter sp.
CCAGGTTGCGCGCCTTCACGTGGCCGAAGCCGCGGATCTTCTCCGGCAGCGCGGCGATCTCGACCGCCTGCGCATGGTTGCCCGGCTGCAGCCGCTCCAGCAGCTCCAGCACCGTCTGGCGGTACTCGGCGATCAGCGCCCGCTCGGTGCGGCGCTCTTCGGTCCGGCCGAAGATGTCCAGCGGCGTCCCCCGCAGGCCCCGCAGCCTGGCCAGCAGCCGGAACAGGTGGATGGTGCCCGGCCCGAACTTGCGCTTGACCAGCTCGCCCTTCTCGTTGTGCTTCGCCAACAGCGGCGGCGCGAGGTGGTAGTGGATCTGGAAATCGCCTTCGAACTGGGCCGCCACCTTGTCGCGGAAACCCGTCTCGGCATGCAGGCGGGCGACCTCGTATTCGTCCTTGTACGCCATCAGCTTGAACAGGCTCTTCGCCACGGTCTCGGCCAGCGTCGTCTTGCCCAGGGGCGCCTCGGCGGCGCGCACCCGCTCCACCAGCTCGCGGTACTGCGCCGCGTAGCCGGCGTTCTGGTAGGCCGTGAGGAACTCGACCCGGCGCGCCACCAGGCTCTCGAGCGTCTCGCGCTTCTTGAACTCGATCACCTGGGCGCTCGGCGCCAGCAGCGCGGCCACGCCCTGCGGGTCGTGGGCCGCGCGGCGGCCCCACGCGAAGGCGGCCTTGTTGTTCTCCACCGCCACTTCGTTGAGCTCGATGGCGCGCAGCAACGACTCGCGGGCGAGCGGCACCCAGCCCTTCTGCCAGGCGTAACCGAGCAGCATGGGGTTGGTGTAGATGCTGTCGCCGATCAGCCGGGAAGCGAGCTCCTCGGCGTTGAAGGCGGCGAGGTTCCCGGCGCCCACGGCCTTGGCGATCTCGCCCGCGCAGGCGTCGGACGGGTTGGCCCACTCGGTGTTCTTCACGAAGGCGGCGGTGGGCGTGGCGTGGCCGTTGAGCGCCACGCGCGTGCGGCCGGCGCGCATGCGCAGCACCGTCTCCTTGCCGGCGGTGACGATCGGGTCACAGCCGATCACGAGGTCGGCCGCGGCCATGTTCACGCGCGTGGTGCGGATCGCATCCTGCGTGTCGGCGATCAGCACGTGGCTCCAGGTCGCGCCGCCCTTCTGCGCCAGGCCGGCCGAATCCTGCGTGACGATGCCGCGGCCCTCGATGTGGGCCGCCATCCCGAGCAGCTGGCCGATGGTGATCACGCCGGTGCCGCCGACGCCGGCCACGACGATGCCGTAGGCCTCGGCGGTGAGGGGCAGCCGCGGCTCGGGAATCTCGCCGCCGTCGTAGGGGGAGGGCGCCGCCTGCGCCTTGGCCTTGCGCTTGAGCGTTCCGCCTTCCACCGTGACGAAGCTGGGGCAGAAGCCCTTGAGGCAGCTCGTGTCCTTGTTGCAGGTGCTCTGGTTGATGGTGCGCTTGCGGCCGAACTCGGTCTCGAGCGGTTCCACCGACAGGCAGTTGGACTTGGCGCTGCAGTCGCCGCAGCCCTCGCACACCAGGTCGTTGATCATCACGCGCACGGCCGGGTCGGCCATGGTGCCGCGCTTGCGCCGCCGGCGCTTCTCGGTGGCGCAGGTCTGGTCGTAGATGATGGCGGTGACGCCCTCGGTGTCGCGCAGCTCGCGCTGGATGCGATCGAGCTCGTCGCGGTGGTGCACCGTCACGCCGGCGGGCAGCTTCGCGCCCTCGTACTTCTCCGGTTGGTCGGTCACCACCACCAGCTTGCGCACGCCTTCGGCATCGAGGCTCTGCGCGATCTGCAGCGGCGTGTGGCCCTCGGGGCGCTCGCCCACCGGCTGGCCGCCGGTCATGGCCACGGCGTCGTTGTACAGGACCTTGTAGGTGATGTTGACGCCGGCGGCGATGGACTGCCGGATCGCCAGCAGGCCGCTGTGGAAGTAGGTGCCGTCGCCGATGTTGGCGAACACGTGCTTCTCGTTGGAGAAGGGCTGCTGGCCCACCCACGGCACACCCTCGCCGCCCATCTGGGTGAAGCCGACGGTCGCGCGGTCCATCCACACGGCCATGAAGTGGCAGCCGATGCCGGCCATCGCGCGCGAACCCTCGGGCACGACGGTGGAGGTGTTGTGCGGGCAGCCGGAGCAGAACCAGGGCATGCGATCGCCCTTGACCTCCACCACCTGCATCGCGCGTTCCTTGGCCTCGATGATGGCCAGTTGGGCGTCGATGCGGGCCTGGATGTCGCCGTCCAGGCCGACCTTCTTCAGCCGGCGGGCGATGGCGCGGGCGATCAGGTGCGGCGACAGATCGGCGTTGGCGCGCAGCAGGGCGTGCGCGGTGGGATTGGGGGTGGACCACTCGCCGCCCGCGAAGCCGTCGTCCTGGTCGAACTTGCCGACCACGTTGGGCCGCACGTCGGGTCGCCAGTTGTACAGCTCCTCCTTCACCTGGTACTCGATCACCTGGCGCTTTTCCTCCACCACCAGGATCTCCCGCAGGCCTTCCGCGAACTCGCGCGTGCCGGTCGCCTCCAGCGGCCACACCACGCCCACCTTGTGCAGGCGGATGCCGAGGCGGCGGCAGGTCTCGTCGTCCAGGCCCAGGTCCAGCAGGGCCTGGCGCGTGTCGTTCCAGGCCTTGCCGCTGGCCATGATGCCGAAGCGGTCGTTCGGGCCCGAGACGGCGGTGTAGTTGAGGCGGTTGGCGCGGATGTACGCCAGCGCCGCGTACCACTTGAAGTCGTACAGGCGCGCTTCCTGGTCCAGCGCCGCATCGGGCCAGCGGATGTGCACGCCGCCGGGCGGCATCTGGAAATCGGTCGGCAGCACGATCTGCACCCGCTCGGGATCGATCACCGCGGTGGCGCTCGACTCCACGATCTCCTAGATCGTCTTCATGCCCGACCAGACGCCGGCGTAGCGGCTCATGGCGAAGGCGTGCAGGCCCATGTCCAGGATCTCCTGCACCGTGGCCGGGAAGAACACCGGCAGGCCGCAGGCCTTGAAGATGTGGTCGCTCTGGTGGGCCGCGGTGGAGCTCTTGGCCACGTGGTCGTCGCCGGCCACCGCGATCACGCCGCCCCAGGGCGTGGTGCCGGCCATGTTGGCGTGCTTGAAGACGTCGGAGCAGCGGTCCACGCCGGGGCCCTTGCCGTACCAGATCCCGAACACGCCGTCGAATTTGTTCGATCCCTTGGGGGCGAAACCGAGCTGCTGCGTGCCCCACAGCGCGGTGGCGGCGAGTTCCTCGTTCACGCCCGGCTGGAACACGATGTTCTGCGCCTGCAGGTACTTGCGCGCCTTCCACAGCGCCTGGTCGTAGCCGCCGAGGGGCGAGCCGCGGTAGCCGCTGATGAAGCCGGCGGTGTTCTTGCCGGCGAGGGCGTCGCGCTGGCGCTGCAGCATCGGCAGCTTCACCAGCGCCTGCACGCCGCTCATGAAGGCGCGCCCGGTGTCGAGCGAATACTTGTCGTCGAGGGTGACGGTTTCCAGCGCCTTGCGGATGTGTTCAGGCAGCGGTGCGTTCATCTTCTGCTTGTCTCCTGGCGCCCCGGGGTTCACGGCTCAAGCGGGGCGGCTGCACAGTGTATGTCCCACGCGGGGACAGATGTTTGCTTTTCATGCCCTCTGCCGGCTAGGATCCGCAAGGATCTTTCGCGAACGACGGGTAAATGGAAAAGCTTGACAGGTACGACATCCAGATTCTGAGCGAACTGCAGGCCGACGCGCGCCTGACCAACGCCGAACTCGCCCAGCGCGTGGGGCTATCGGCCGCGCCCTGCTGGCGGCGCGTGCGGGCGCTGGAGGAGGCCGGCTACATCAAGGGCTACCGGGCCGAGATCGACCGCCACAAGATCGGCCTGGGCGTGCTCGCCTTCGTGCGGGTGGACGCCGAGCGCGTCACCGGCCAGAGCGCGCGCGAGATGGAGAACGCGATCCGGCAAGTCCCCGAGATCGTGTCGTGCCACTACATCAGCGGCACCGGCACCTTCGAGCTGCAGGTGGTGGCGCGCGACCTCGACGCCTTCTCCCAGTTCGCCCGCCAGGTGCTGATCAACCTGCCGCACGTGAAGGACCTGCATACCAGCTTCTCACTGGGGGAGATCAAGGCGAGCAGCAGCCTGCCCTTGGGGCACCTGCAGCCGTGACCAGGCACAGCCAAGCAGCCGGACAACCGGACGCAAAGGACGCAAAGACTTCGCAAAGGACGCAAAAGGACAGCCGATTCCCAGATGTCTTCTTTGGCGTCCTTTGCGTGACCTTCGCGTCCTTTGCGTCCGGATGTTCGGTATTCACCGCGGCCACAGCACCCACAGCGCCAAGGGCTGCTTGAGCCGGCCCGCCACTTCGCCCGCCTCCGCACCCCAGCCGGTGAAGTAGTCGGCCCGCACGGCGCCCACGATGGCGCTGCCGGTGTCCTGGGCGAAGACCAGGCGGTTCAGGGGCAGCAGCGGGCCGGGCGTCGACAGCCACATCGGCGTGCCGTAGGGCACGCTGTCCTTCTCGATCGCGATCGAGCGGCCCGGCGTCAGCGGCACGCCCTGGGCGCCGCGCGGGCCGAAGCCGGCGTCGAAGTCCGACAGCGGCTCCTCGCGGAAGAACACCACCCGCGGATTGCTCCACAGCAGCTCCTGCAACCGCTGCGGGTTGGCCCGCGCCCAGGCCTTGATGCCGGGCCAGGATGCATCGCGCAGCGCGCCTTGCTGCAGCAGCCAGCTGCCGACGCTGCGATACGGCTGCTCGTTGCTGCCGGCGAAGGCGAGCCGCACGACGCTCACCCGGCCATCGGCTTCGGTGACGCGCAGCCGCCCCGAGCCCTGGATCTGCAGGGACAACGCGTCGAGCGGGTCGGCGACATAGGCGATCTCGCGTCCCCGCAGGCCCGCGCGGGCCTGGGGCAGGGTGTCGATCTCCTGGCGCGTGTACCAGGGCCGGCGCCGGGCCAGGTCCGCCGGCGGGGCGTAGAGCGGCACCTGCTGCGCCGCGGTCGGCACCCGCGAGGCCTCCAGCATCGGCTCGTAGTAGCCGGTGAGCAGGCCCTCCTCGCGCGCCAGCGGCTCGATGCGCCAGGGCTGCAGGCGCCGCTGCATCCACGCACGCTGTTCGTCCGCGCTGGCGATGGAGAGCCGCCGCACCTCGGGGCACAGGCCCGCATGCGGCGGCGCCGGCCGCTCGCAGCTGCGGATCCAGGCATTCCAGGCTTCGTGCAGGGCGTCCTCGGCGAAGCCGGGAAGCTCCGACCAGCGCGCGGGGATCCAGCGCGCCTTGCCGCGCACCACGGGCGCCGGCAGCACGCCGTCCTCCGGCGCCGCGGGCGGCGGTGGCGTCACCACGGCGGGTGCGGGCACCTGCAATGGCGGTTGCGGCGGCAGCGGCACCGAAGTGCAGGCGGCCAGCATTCCTAGAATGCCGGCAAGGAACAGGACCCGGACCATGTTGTTGATTCTGCTGGAAGCGCTCGCCGCGCTGGTGCTGCTCGTGGCCATCGTGTGGTGGACCATGTTCTCCGGCCGCAAGAGCGGCGAGCCCCCGCGGGAGGACCCGCCGCGCGGCGGGGACGGTCGCGGCTCGTCGTGAGCATCAATTCAACATCCGGACGCAAAGGACGCGAAGGAAGCGCAAAGGACGCAAAAGAAGCCATCAGGAAAGTTGATGTTCTTTTGCGTCCTTTGCGTACCTTTGCGCCCTTTGCGTCCGGATGTCCGGTTTCGGAATTCACAAGTCCCGCAGCAGGTTCGCCAGTTCCACCGCGGATTTCACTTCCATCTTGTCGAACACGCGCGCGCGGTGCACTTCCACCGTGCGGACGCTGATCGCGAGCTGGTCGGCGATCAGCTTGTTCGGCAGGCCCCTGGCCACCAGGCGCATCACGTCGCGCTCGCGCTCGGTGAGTTCGTCCAGCCGGTGCTGCAGCGCCCCCTTCTCGCGCTGCGCGGCCTGCACCTCGGCGGAGCAGCGCAGCGCCTCCTCGACCCGGTCCACCAGGGCGTTGTCGGAGAACGGCTTCTCGCAGAAGTCGAAGGCGCCGCGCTTGACCATGTCCACCGCCGTCGGCACGTCGGCATGGCCGGTCAGGAAGATCACGGGCATCACCTGCTGCAGCTTGCGCTCGATCAGCTTGTCGAACAGCGCCAGCCCGCTCATGCCCGGCATCCGCACGTCCAGCAGCAGGCAGCAGGCCTGGGTGGGCTGGAAGCCGCCCTGCAGCATGGCCTCGAATTCCTCCGCGCTGGCGTAGGTGGAGGACAGCAGCCGGCGCGAGCGCAGCAGCCAGGCCAGCGCGTCGCGCACGCCCGCGTCGTCGTCGACGATGAAGACGGTGGCATCGGTGGCAGGCTGCATGGTCAGGCGGCGGCGGTTTCGGCAGGCAGGGTGAACCGGAAGATCGTACCCTGCGGCTGGTTGGGCTCGAACACGAGGTGGCCGCCGTGCTGTTCGACGACGGTGCGGCACAGGCTCAGGCCCAGGCCCATGCCTTCGGCCTTGGTGGTGAAGAAGGGCGTGAACAGCTTCTGCTTCACCTCCTCCGGGATGCCGGGCCCCTGGTCGGCCACCGAGAACTCGAGCCAGCGCTTGCCGCCTTCGCTGGCCGGCGTGGCGCGCACCTGCATCACCAGCTCGGGATGCGGCACGTGGGCCTCGTCCATCGCCTGCATCGCGTTGCGCGCCAGATTGAGCAGCACCTGTTCGGCCATGGTGGGATCGCACAGCGCCCGCGGCAGGCCTTCGGGCACCCGGATGTCCACCCGCACGCCCAGCTTGTGCGCCTGCAGGTTCACCAGCGGCAGGATGGCGTCGAACAGCACCTGCGGCGGCACCGCCTCGCGGGCCTGGGTGCGCCGGCGCACGAAGTCGTGCACGCTCTTGATCACGCGGCCGGCGCGGTCCGCCTGTTCGGCGATGCGGCTCATGGCGATCTGCAGCATGTCGGTGGAGGCGGGGTCGCGTTCCTGCAGCAGGTTCATGGAGCCGTTGGCGTAGCTGGCGATGGCCGCCAGCGGCTGGTTCAGCTCGTGGCTCAGCAGCGATGCCATCTCGCCCACGGTGGCCAGCCGCGCGGTGGCCTGCAGCCGCTCCTGGCTGGCGCGCGAGAGCTCCTCGGACCGGCGCTGCTCGCTGATGTCCAGCACCGCACTCATCCAGCCGGTCTGCAGCCCCTGCGCGTTGATCAGGGGCGCCTCGATCACCAGCACCGGGAAGCGGGTGCCGTCCTTGCGCATGAAGACCGATTCATAGCCGGCGCGCGGCGGGATGTTGCGGCCCGACAGGCGCACCTCCTGGCGCTTGCGGTAGTCCTCGATGCGCTCGGGCGGCCAGTAGGGCGCCGGCACGCCCTTGCCCATCAGCTCTTCGGCCGTGAAGCCCACCATGCTGCAGAAGGCCGGATTGACGTAGGTGGTGCGGCCCTGCAGGTCGCGCGCCCGCAGGCCCGTCACCAGCGAATCCTCCATCGCCTTGCGGAACGCGAGCGCGTCGGCCAGGTCCTGCTCCACCCGCAGGCGCCGCCGCGTGTCGTGCCCCAGCATGAACAGCACCGTCACCAGCGCGATCGACATCACCGTGACCAGCGCCGTCAGCACGTTGGGGAAGAGGTCCGGCTCGGAGCGGCGCCAGCTGTCCATGCGCAGCACCATGGTGTTGCCCGGCAGGTCCAGCAGCTGCTGCGCCGTGAAGACGCGCCGGCCGCGGCGCGCCAGGCCATGCATCGCGAGCCGCGTGCCGTCGGCCTCGGTGAACGAGATCTCCTGGCTCTTGCCCATCTGCGGGCCGATCTGGGTGGCCAGCAGGTCCACCAGCGAATAGGTCGCCACGACGTACCCCACCATGCGCCCCGCCTCCACCTGCGGCAGGCACAGCTCCATCAGCTCCAGCCCCAGGCCGTCGGCCTGCGGCACGAAGTGGCTGCGGGCGTAGGCGTGGCTGCTGATGCGGGTGGCGGTGGCGCAGGCCTGCTGCACCTCCGCCAGCGAGCTCTCGCGCTCGAAGCGGCCGAACACCGGCGTGCGGTAAGGCGTGTCGACGGCCGTCAGCAGCTCCAGCCTGGGGCCGCGCCGCTCGATGCGCATCCATTCGCGGTGGCCGCGCAGCAGCCGGTCGGCCTCGGCGCGCCACTGCTCGCGCGTGCGCAGGCCGCTTTGCAGCGCCTGCAGTTCCTGCACGTTGCGGGTGAGCGCGGAGCGGATGTCGCTCAGCGCGTCGGCCACGTCGCGTTCGACGTTGGCCTGCGCCACGCTGGCCTCGTAGCGCGCCGCCAGGTACACCAGCGTGACCAGCAGCGCGACGACCAGCACGCCCAGCAGCATCCACAAGGACCAGCGCCTGAGGGTGGACAGGCGCACCGACGGAAAACCGGGAACGAAGAACGAAGTCACAACACCCTGTGCTGCAAGGCCGGCAACTGGCTGCGCACCTGCTGCAGGCGGTCCCAGGCGAGCTCCGCCACGACCACGCCGGCGCCTTCTTCCTCGCGCTGCGCCAGCACCGCGCCCCAGGGATCGACGACCATCGAGTGGCCCCAGGTGCGGCGGCCGTTGTCGTGCCGGCCGCCCTGCGCCGGCGCCGCGACATAGGCCAGGTTCTCGATCGCGCGGGCGCGCAGCAGGATCTCCCAGTGCGCCTGGCCGGTGCCGTAGGTGAAGGCGCTGGGCACCAGCAGCAGATCGGCGCCGAGCGCGCGATACAGCTCCGGAAAGCGCAGGTCGTAGCAGACCGACAGGCCCACGCGCCAGGCCTGGCCGTCGCGCGAAGGCAGGGTGAAGGACTGCGGCGCGCGGCCGGCCTCGATCACGCGCGATTCGTCGTACTGCTCGCCGCGGCCGTTGTCGTAGCAGAACAGGTGGATCTTGTCGTAGCGCGCCACGCACTCGCCCTGCGGCGAGAAGGCCAGGCTGGTGTTGCGCACGTGCTGCTGCGACTCGGCCACCAGCGGCAGCGTGCCGCCGACGATCCAGAGCCCGAGCTCGCGCGCCGTGGCGGCCAGGAAGCCCTGCACCGTGCCCTGGCCGAAGGCCTCGCGCACGGTGAGCTTGTCGGCATCGCGCTGGCCCATGAGGCAGAAGTACTCGGGCAGCACCGCCAGTTCGGCGCCGGCACGGGCCGCTTCGGCCAGCAGGCCGTAGGCGGCATCCAGGTTGGCAGGCAGCTGCGAACCGGAGACGGTCTGGAGGGCGGCGATCTTCATGGTGCGTGCTTTCAGCGCGTGGCGGGGTCGGGCGGCGCGCCGGAGGCGCCGGTGGTTTCGGGGGTGGCGGAACGCGCCACGCGGGTGACGCGCGGGTCGGTCCAGGTGCCGTCGACGTGGAATTCCTGGGTGGCCGCGCGGATCAGCGGCTGGCGCAGGAAAATCTGCGCCAGGAAGGAGCCGAGGCCGATCGCCGGATTGATCACGGTGGCCACCAGCGAGGCGGTGCCGGCGTTGATCTCGGGCACCACCACCACCTTCAGGTCCTGCGTCTCGCGCTCGATGTCGGCCTTGCCTTCCATCAGCACCGCGGCGTTCACGCCCTTCATCTGCAGGTTGTTGGTGGCGGCGATGCCCTGCGCAATGGTGATGTCGCCGCGGACGAAATCGAAGGAGAAGCCCTCGCTGAAGACGTCGCGGAAGTCGAGCACCAGCCGGCGCGGCAGCGACTGCAGGCTCAGCACGCCCAGCAGCTTGGCCAGGCCCGGGTCGGCCTTGAGGAACTGGCCGTTCTCCACCTGCACGTTGAAGCTGCCGGTGAGGGAGGGATAGTCCAGCGCCAGCGGCGAGCCGATCCAGGAGACGTTGCCGTCCATCGCCCCGCGGCCGCGCCGCAGCACGTCCTTCATGCCCATGCGCGCCAGCAGGTTGCCGGCATCGGCGATGTCGAGGCGGAACTTCATCGAGGTGCGGCGCCGCTCGCCCGCGGCCGCGGCCTGGCGCGGCCCGCCCGGCGCCACCGCCTCCGCCCCGACGGCCGCCCAGTTGCCCGAGGCGTTGAAGGAGGCTTCCGGCATGGTGAGACTGAGCTTGTTGAGGCGCCACTCGCGGATGCCGCCTTCGCGCACCACCGTGCCCGCGCCGCGGTTGACGGCGTCGATCTCCAGCCGCCCCAGCTTCTTGCCCTTGAGCTCGAAGTTGTCGACGATCACGTCCAGCGCCGGAATGGCGCTTTGCTGGTCCAGCAGTTCCTCGACGTCGCCGGCGGCGGAGGCGGCGATGTTCAGCCGGGCGAGGCGCGCGTGCACGCGGCCGGCGCCCGTGCTCTGGGGCTGGCGGTATTCGACGTAGCCATCGAGCTCGTTGGCCTCGATGTTGGCGCGCCAGACGCGGCCGTCGCGCGAGCCTCCCACCACCACGTTGCGCAAGGTGCGGCCGCCGACGCTCAGCTCGCCTGCGCGCAGTGCGATCACCGTCGGCAGGTAGGACTGGCTGGCGCCAACCTCGCGCGAGGGCAGCGCGGCGCCCACCGGAACGGTCACCGGCGCCGGCGTGGTCTCCGGCCCGGCGGCGCGCTCCAGCGCGTCCTCCCAGGCGTCGACGTCGACCCGGTCCAGCTGCACGTTGGCCGTGACGCCCTCGTCGGGCAGCACCACCGTCTCGCCCGGCGCGAGGCCGACCGCGATGGCGCCGCGCAGCACCCGCGGCTCCTCGCCCGACAGGTCGCGCACGAAGTTCACCGAGCCCACGCGCCCGAGGTCGACCGTCAGCATCTCCTGCAGCCTGGCCTGCGGCAGCAGCGACTCGCGCATCAGCGCCGTCTCGTAGCGCAGCGGCAGGGCGGCCTCGGCCGTCTTGTTCAGCGGCGGCGGCAGGTTGATGGCCAGGCCCTGCAGGTTGCTCGTGACCTGCACCTCCGGCGGGCCGCGGCGGAAGGTCAGCAGCAGGTTGTAGCCGGTGGCGCCATTGAAGTCGCGCGCCAGCCGCGACACGAAGCCCAGTTCGCGCGCCTGGCGCAGGCCCTCGGCGGTGGCCGTGCCCTGGCCGCGCAACTGCACGATGGCCGGCTCGCCGGGTCCGCCCGGGCGCGATCCGCCGTCCAGCCGCACCTCGCCGCCGAGCGCCCGCGCCTGCACGCCGGCGACCTGGAAGCCCTTCTCGGAGAACAGCACGGCGCCGCGGGCGCGCGCCAGCGGCGGGCTGTCCGGCGTCATCTGCACGTCGTTGCCGGCCAGCGTGACCGTGCCCTGCACCTGCGAGCGCGTCATGTCGCGCAGCGGCAGCGCGAGCCGCAGCTGCACGTCCGCGTTGCCGCTGCCGGTGGTGCGCTCCAGCGCCTGGCTGGTCATCGCCGCCACCGGGGAGGTGTTCACCACCGCCAGCGACTCGCTCACCGGCCCCTCGACATGCCCCTGCACGTTCACCTGCGGGCGATGGAAGTCGGGGATCTGCGCGTCGGCGCGGATCTGCAGCAGCGGCCGCCCGTGCACCCGGCCGGTCGCGTCCTTCACCTGCATGCCGTTGCCCTGGAACACCAGGCCGCCGGACAGCCCGGTGAACGCGGGCCAGCTGCCCGGGCCCTCGTTGATGCTGGGCGGCACGTAGGCGAACACCACGTCCTGCACGTGGGTGGCGACCAGGAACTCGCCGCCTTCGTTGTCGGGAAAGGGGAAGTGGCGCAGGTCGCCCTTGACGCGGAACTTCGTCCCGGTCGCGGCGCCGCTCACCACCGATTCCTGCACGTAGTCGCGCGCCTGCTTGGGGATCGCCGAGGGCAGGTAGCGCCACACGCGCGATCCGTCCGCGCGGGTTAGGCTGCCCTGCAGGTCCAGCACGCCGGGAAAGCGCGGCGTGCCGGACTTCGGATCGCCCGTGCGCCAGCTCGCCTGCGCCTCGCCTTCGGCGTCGGCGTTGGCGAAGCGGAAGTTGGTCACGTTGAGCGACAGCTGCTCGCCTTCCACCTGCCACTGCAGGTCGGCGCCCAGGCTCTCCACCGGGATCACGGGCTGCTCGAAGACGCCGGGGAAGTCCAGGCTGCCCTGGGCGATGGCGAGCCGCGCCTTGCCGCCCGCCTGCGTCAGGTCGAAATCGAGCGCGGCGCCGCGCAGGCCGGGGATGCCGGTGTGGCCCCCGGGATCGGGCTGCGCCGCCGTCTGCAGCCGCACGGCGCGGCCGCGCGCCTCGTACGCCTGCAGCGCATCGAGCGGCCCCTGCCAGCGCGCCTGCACCGTCTCGACCAGCCCTTGCGGCGCATAGGCCTGCAGCGCCGCCCGGGTGGGCGCGCCCAGTGGCAGGCGGGTGGCGATGTGGCCGAGCGCCTGCAGGTCGAGCCGGTCGGCGCGCAACTCACCGTGGGCCGGCGCCTTGCCCTCGGCGCCGCTCCAGCTCAGGGCCACGTTGCCGCCCGGCCAGGCCTGGCCGTCCTCGGTGAGGAACTGCAGGTCCTGGGTGTGGAACTCGAAGCCGGTGGCGGTGCGCTTGCCGCCCAGGCGGCCCGAGACCGACCGCAGCACCAGCGGCTCGAGCGCCGCGCCGAGCGTGGCGCGCACGTCCGCCAGGGCCACGTCCGCGGTGCCGCCGGCGATCTCGCCGTGGTCCACGTCGGCCCAGGCCCGCAGCCGGCCGCGGCCCTGGGCGATGTCGAAGCCGAGGTCGGCGTGCCGGCGCAGCTGCGACAGGTCCACCGCGCCGAACTGCGCATGCAGCTGGCCGGTCCACTGCTGCCAGCGGCCGGCGCGGGTGGTCAGCAGCGGCTGGCGGAAGATCCCGGTCAGCGTGAAGCGCTCGCCCCAGGCCGCCGGCGGCGTCGCGTCCAGCCGCAGCATGTGGCGGCGCGCCGCGTTGCGGGCGATGAAATCGACCTGGCTCAGCGCCAGCGTCGGCGCGCCGCGCGCTTCGTCGGTCCATTCCAGGGTGCCGCCCTGGATCACGATCTCGCGCTGGCTGAAGAACCAGTCGGCCGCGCGGCCGTCGTTGCTGCTGCCGCGCGTGACGTCCAGGCCGGCGATGAAGATGCGGCCGTCCACCGCGCGCCGGATCGCCAGGGTCGGCCGGTCGATATAGAGCTGCTCGAAACCGAGATTCCACAGCGAGCGCGGGGACAAGGCCGCCATCACCAGCGGCAGCCGCAGCGCCTCGCGGCCCTGCGGATCCAGCAGCACCACGTCTTCCAGCGTGAAGGAGGGCACCAGGCCTTCGGTGCGGGCGCTGATCGCGCCGATGCGCACCGGGATTCCCAGCACCCGCGAGGCCTGGATTTCCAGCTCGGGGCGCAGCTCGCCGATTCGCGGCACAATGAATCCATGCAGCGCACCCCAGGCCAGCGAGAGCAGCAGCAACGCCGCGAGCAGCAGCCACAGGGACCACTTGACGGCTGCGGCAAACAACCTCAGCGCGCTTGAGGGATACGGCGGCGTCGCATTCATGAAGACTTGGGAGTGGCGGGAATTATGACCCTCGGCGACGCGCCGGGTACCGGCAGCGGCGGCACCGCATCGCACGGCGGGGCCGCGGCCGCCGCGGAGGACAGCCCCGGCGGACCTGTTCCACTTTCCGGCCAATCCCGTTTCGTGCAGCGGTTGCGGCGCCGCTATGCCAACGAACTCGCATTGTTGCCTGCGGGCGACCCTTCGCACGCGACGATGGCAGTCGCTTACCAGGCTTTACGCTCCGGCGGCCATGACGTGGCTGCGGCGCTGCGCGTGCTGCGCCAGCTGGTGATGGAGCGGCTGGTGGTGCTCGATTGCGATCGGCAGGCGCCGCTGGCGACGATCACCCAGGCCGTCACCGAGCTCGCCGAGTTCGCGCTCGACGAGGCCTGCCGCCACGCCTGCGCGGAGCTGGACGAGGTGTACGGCGCGCCGCGCAAGGCCGACGGCCGCCGCTCGCAGCTGTGGGTGGTGGGCATGGGCAAGCTGGGCGCGCGCGAGCTCAATGTCTCCAGCGACATCGACCTGGTCTACGTCTACGAGGAAGACGGCGAGACGGCCGGCAATGCCGAGGGCCGCAACCGCATCTCCAACCACGAGTACTTCGCCAAGGCGGTGAAGGCCATGTACGGCCTGGTCGGCGACGTGACCGAGCACGGCTTCGTGTTCCGGGTCGACCTGGCGCTGCGGCCCAACGGCAACTCGGGGCCGCCGGCCGTGTCGCTCGGCGCCCTGGAAGACTATTTCCAGGTGCAGGGCCGTGAATGGGAGCGCTTCGCCTGGCTGAAGAGCCGGATCGTGGCGCCGCGCAGCTGCATCGCCGACGGCAGCGCGCAGCAGCTGCGCACGGCGGTGCTGCCCTTCGTGTTCCGGCGCTACCTCGATTACGCCGTGTTCGATTCGCTGCGTTCGCTGCACCGGCAGATCCGCGAACACGCGGCGCGGCGGGCGGCGGGCCGGCCGGAGCGCGCCAACGACGTCAAGCTGTCGCGCGGCGGCATCCGCGAGATCGAGTTCATCGTGCAGCTGCTGCAGGTGGTGCGCGGCGGCCAGTTCCCCGAGCTGCGCACCCGCCCGACGCTGCAGGCGCTGCCGCGGCTGACG
>NZ_DASSVG010000581.1:0-2238 GCF_035706265.1 Ramlibacter sp.
GCCAGCGCGAAGGACGTGCTGGAGCAGATCAAGAAAGCGGTTGGCGACGCGTGAAGCCGGCGGGTGACAATCCCGTGCACGGCGGCGGCCCGCTCCCCGTAGGGTGGGCCGGCCGCAGGCCGGCGCAGGTGAACGAAGTGAACCCCACCGGTCGCGGCTTCGGTGGGGTTCGCTTCGCTCACCGCCAGCCTACGAAAGACACATGGGAAGCGCCGCGGTGAACCTCGCCCCCGCCATCCTCGCCGCCCCCTGCCCCCAGCAGCGCCGCGCCATCGCCAAGGCCATCACGCTGCTGGAATCCACCCGCGCCGACCACCGCGCCCAGGCGGACGAACTGCTCACCGAGCTGCTGCCGCACACCGGCAACTCCTTCCGCCTCGGCATCTCCGGCGTCCCCGGCGTCGGCAAGAGCACTTTCATCGAGACCCTGGGCCTGGCCCTGATCGCCCGCGGCCACCGCGTCGCCGTGCTGGCGATCGACCCGTCCTCCACCGTCTCCGGCGGCTCCATCCTGGGCGACAAGACGCGGATGGAAAAGCTCTCGGTGCACCCGCAGGCCTACATCCGCCCCAGCCCCTCCAGCGGCACGCTGGGTGGCGTGGCCGCCAAGACCCGCGAGGCCCTGCTGGTGTGCGAAGCCGCGGGCCATGACGTGGTGATCGTCGAGACCGTGGGCGTGGGCCAGAGCGAGACGGCGGTGGCGGGCATGACGGACATGTTCGTGCTGCTGCAGCTGCCCAACGCCGGCGACGACCTGCAGGCGATCAAGAAGGGCGTGATGGAACTCGCGGACCTGGTCGTGATCAACAAGGCCGACCTCGACCGCGATGCCGCCACCCGGGCGCAGGCCCAGATCACCAGCGCGCTGCGCATCCTCGGCCAGCACGGCCACCCGGGGCATGCGCAGCACGACGAGACGCTGTGGCATGCTCAGGTCCTGCAGCTGAGCGCGCTGAAGGCCGACGGGATCGACCGCTTCTGGCAGGCCGTCACGCGCTTTCGCAACCTGCAGCAGGCCAGCGGGAGGTTTGCCGCCCGACGGCGACAGCAGGCGCTGGCCTGGATGTGGGAGCGCATCGAGAGCGGGCTGAAGCAGGCGTTCCGCCAGCACCCGCAGGTGAAATCGCTGCTCCCGCAGCTCACGCGGGAGGTGGAGCAGGGCACGCTCGCCGCCTCCACCGCGGCGCGGCAGCTGCTGGATACGTGGAAGCATTAGGAGAACAAGGTGCACGACATCCTGGAACAACTGGAGAAGAAGCGCGACGCCGCGCGGCTGGGCGGCGGCGAGCGCCGCATCGATGCGCAGCACAAGCGCGGCAAGCTCACCGCGCGCGAGCGCATCGACATCCTGCTCGACGAAGGCACCTTCGAGGAATGGGACATGTTCGTGGAGCACCGCTGCACGGACTTCGGCATGGAGGGCAACAAGATCCCCGGCGACGGCGTGGTCACCGGCTACGGGATGATCAACGGCCGGCTGGTGTTCGTCTTCAGCCAGGACTTCACCGTCTTCGGCGGCGCGCTGTCGGAGGCGCACGCGGAGAAGATCTGCAAGGTGATGGACCAGGCGATGAAGGTCGGCGCCCCCGTGATCGGCCTCAACGACTCGGGCGGCGCGCGCATCCAGGAAGGCGTGGCGTCGCTGGGCGGCTATGCCGACGTGTTCCAGCGCAACGTGATGGCCTCCGGCGTGATCCCGCAGATCTCCATGATCATGGGCCCGTGCGCCGGCGGCGCCGTGTACTCGCCGGCCATGACGGACTTCATCTTCATGGTCAAGGACAGCTCCTACATGTTCGTGACCGGCCCCGAGGTGGTGAAGACGGTCACGCACGAGGAGGTGACGGCGGAGGAGCTGGGCGGCGCCAGCACCCACACCGGCAAGAGCGGCGTGGCCGACCTCGCGTTCGAGAACGACGTCGAGGCGCTGGTCATGCTGCGGCGCCTGTTCAACTACCTCCCGCTGAACAACCGCGAGAAGCCGCCCCTGCGCCCGAGCCACGACCCGGCCGACCGGATGGACTTCTCGCTCGACACCCTGGTGCCGGACAACCCGAACAAGCCCTACGACATGAAGGAGCTGATCGTCAAGACGGTCGACGACGGCGACTTCTTCGAGCTGCAGCCCGATTACGCCAAGAACATCGTGATCGGCTTCGCCCGCATGGACGGCATGCCCGTGGGCCTGGTGGCCAACCAGCCCCTGGCGCTGGCCGGCGTGCTCGACATCGACGCCAG
>NZ_DASSVG010000582.1:0-6584 GCF_035706265.1 Ramlibacter sp.
CACGCTGGCGCTGGAACGCACTTCGGCCCTCGCGGTGCCGCTGGATGCGGTGCGCACGGACAAGCCTGCGCCGTACGTGCAGGTGGTGGAAGAGGAGAAGGTGGCGCACAAGGCGGTGCAGCCGGGCGAGCGCGGCGAGGCGGACAAGGAGACCTGGGTCGCCGTCACGGGCGTGAAGGACGGCGCGGTGGTGATCCGCGGGCACGTGGGGGCGTTGCAGGAGGGGACGAAGGTGCGGTTCACTCAAGCATCCCCCTCACTCCAGCCCTCTCCCGCAAGCGGGAGAGGGAGCAAGGGCCCCAGCCTCTAGCCTCTCGCCTCCAACCGTTAGCTCCCCAGCCCAGCCCTCGGCCCTATGTGGTTCACCCGCGTCAGCCTGAAGAACCCCGTGTTCGCCACGATGGTGATGCTCGCCATCGTGGTGCTGGGCGTGTTCTCGTACCAGCGGCTGCACGTCGACCAGTTCCCCAACATCGACTTTCCGGTGGTGGTGGTCACGGCCGAATATCCCGGCGCCTCGCCCGAGGTGGTGGAAAGCGAGGTCAGCAAGAAGATCGAGGAGGCGGTGAATTCCATCGCCGGCATCAACGCCCTCACCTCGCGCAGCCTGCAGGGCCAGTCGGTGGTCGTCATCGAGTTCCAGCTCTACGTGGACGGCCGCAAGGCCGCCGAGGACGTGCGCGAGAAGATCGCCGCCATCCGCCCCACCTTCCGCGACGAGGTGAAGGAGCCGCGCGTGCTGCGCTTCGACCCGGCCAGCCGGCCGATCTGGTCGCTCGCCGTGCTGCCCGACGCGAGCCGCGGCGCCCGCCCGATGACGGCGGTGGAACTCACCAACTGGGCCGACCAGGTGCTCAAGAAGCGGCTGGAGAACGTGCGCGGCGTCGGCTCCGTCACGCTGGTGGGCGGCACCAAGCGCGAGATCAACCTCTACCTGCAGCCCGCCGCCATGGAGGCGCTGGGCATCACGGCCGACCAGGTGGCCGCCGCCGTGCGCAACGAGAACCAGGACCTGCCGGTCGGCGCGATCCGTTCGCAGGCGCAGGAGCGGGTGGTGCAGATCGACGCCCGCATGCAGCGACCGGAGGACTTCGGCAAGATCATCGTGACCCGCCGCGGCGGCGCGCCCGTGCGCGTCGACCAGGTCGCCCGCATCTCCGACGGCGCGCAGGAGATCGAGAGCCTGGCCCTCTTCAACGGCGAGCGCACGCTGGTGCTGCAGGTGCAGAAGGCACAGGACGAGAACACCATCCAGGTGATCGACGGCCTGCAGGCGACGCTGGCCGAGATGCGGGCGCAGCTGCCGCCCGGCCTGAAGCTGGAGCCGGTGACGGACGCCTCGCGGCCGATCCGCGTCTCGGTGCAGAACGTGCGCCAGACGCTGATCGAAGGCGCGCTCCTTACCGTGCTGATCGTGTTCCTGTTCCTCAACTCGTGGCGCTCCACGGTGATCACGGGCCTCACGCTGCCGATCGCCCTGATCGGCACCTTCCTGTTCATGTACGCGTTCGGCTTCTCGATCAACATGGTCACGCTGATGGCGCTGTCGCTGTGCGTGGGCCTGCTGATCGACGACGCGATCGTGGTGCGCGAGAACATCGTGCGCCACGTGCAGATGGGCAAGGGCCCCTACCAGGCGGCCCTGGACGGCACGCAGGAGATCGGCCTCGCCGTGCTGGCCACCACCTTCTCCATCGTCGCCGTGTTCCTTCCGATCGGCTTCATGGGCGGCATCATCGGCAAGTTCTTCCACGAGTTCGGCGTGACGATCGTGGCCGCGGTGCTGATCTCGATGTTCGTCAGCTTCACGCTCGACCCGATGCTCTCCTCCGTGTGGCACGACCCGGAGATCGCCGCGCACGGCCAGCGGCGCGAGCGCCGCAGCTTCTACGACCGCACCTTCGGCCGCGTGACGGGCCTGTTCGAGACCGCCACCGAGCGCCTGGCGCAGGCCTACCAGGCGATCCTGCGCTGGTCGCTCGCGCACAAGCTCACGACATTGCTCGGGGCGGTGGCGATCTTCGTCACCAGCGTCTTCATGGTGCCGCTGCTCGGCACCGAGTTCGTGCCCAAGGCCGACTTCTCGGAAACGAGCCTCAACTTCTACACGCCGGTCGGCTCCTCGCTCGAACTCACCGAGGCCAAGTCGCGCCAGGTGGAGAGCATCATCCGCGAGTTCCCGGAGGTGCGCTACACGCTCACCACCATCAACACGGGCAACGCCGGCAAGATCTACGCCTCGGTGTACGTGCGGCTGGTGGACCGCAAGCAGCGCAGCCGCAGCGTCGACCAGATGGCGGCCGTGCTGCGCGCGCGCCTGCAGCAGGTGCCCGGCATCACCGTCACCCACGCCGGCCTGCTGGACGCCGTGGGCGGCAACAAGCAGATCGAGTTCTCGCTCATGGGCCCCGACCTGCAGGAGCTGGAGCGGCTGTCCACGCTGGTGACGCAGCGCATCCGCGACGTGCCCGGCCTGGTGGACCTGGACTCCAGCGTCAAGCCGGACAAGCCCACCGTCGCCATCGACGTGCGGCGCGACGCCGCCAGCGACCTGGGCCTCTCGGTGGCGCAGATCGCCGGCGCGCTGCGCACCCTGGTGGCCGGCCAGACGGTGGGCAACTGGCGCGCGCCGGACGACCAGACCTACGACGTGAACGTGCGCCTCGCGCCCGAGGCGCGCACGGCGCCGCAAGACCTGGAGCGCCTGCCCTTCGCCACCGGCAGCAACGCCGACGGCAGCGCGCGCATCGTGCGCCTGAACCAGGTGGCGACCGTGCGCGAAGGCACCGGCCCCAACCAGATCAACCGGCGCGACCTGATGCGCGAGGTGGCGATCAACGGCAACGCCTACGGCCGCTCCGCCGGCGAGATCTCGGAGGAGATCCGCCAGCGCCTGGACGCCATCGCCCTGCCCCCCGGCTACAAGTGGCAGTTCGGCGGCTCCACCAAGAACATGAAGGAGTCCTTCGGCTACGCCGTCTCCGCGCTGGCGATGGCGGTGATCTTCATCTACATGATCCTGGCCAGCCAGTTCCGCAGCTTCCTGCAGCCGCTGGCGCTCATGACCTCGCTGCCGCTGACGCTGATCGGCGTGGTGCTGGCGCTGCTCACCTTCCGCTCCACGCTGTCGATCTTCTCGGTGATCGGCATCGTGATGCTGATGGGGCTGGTGACCAAGAACGCCATCCTGCTGGTGGATTTCGCGATCCGGCTGCGCGAGCAGGGCGTGGCGCGCAGCGAGGCGCTGCTGCAGGCCGCCCGCGTGCGGCTGCGCCCGATCCTGATGACGACGCTGGCGATGGTGTTCGGCATGGTGCCGCTCGCCTTCGCGCTCACCGAAGGCGCGGAGCAGCGCGCGCCCATGGGCCAGGCCGTGATCGGCGGGGTGATCACCTCCTCGCTGCTGACGCTGGTGGTGGTGCCGGTCGTCTACTGCTATCTGGATGACCTGGCTCAATGGTTGCGCCGCCCGCGGCGTCGCCACGCAACGGGTGCCGGGGCCGCCGCCGTGCCGGCTTCTAAAATGGGTGGTTTGTCCTGACCGCCAGACGAGAGGAAGAGGAAACGCCATGACCGCGCCCGTCGACATCGAACGTGCCCGCTTCAACATGATCGAGCAGCAGATCCGCCCCTGGGACGTGCTGGACCTCGATGTCCTGGGCCTGCTGAACGAAGTGAAGCGCGAGGAATTCGTGCCGCCGGCGCACAAGGCGCTGGCCTTCGTCGACATGGAGATCCCGCTGCTGCCCGACACCGACGAAGCCCTGAAGAACGGCCACTGCATGCTGCCGCCCAAGGTGGAGGCCCGCCTGCTGCAGGACCTGGCGCCCAAGGCGCACGAGAAGGTGCTGGAAGTCGGCGCCGGCTCCGGCTACATGGCCGCCCTGCTGGCCAGCCGCGCCCAGCGCGTGATCACGCTGGAGCTGCACCCCGAGCTGGCCCGCATGGCGCGCGAGAACCTGCAGCAGGCCGGCATCCGCAACGTGGAAGTGCGCGAGGCGGACGGCTCCAAGGGCCTGGCCGCCGAAGGCCCGTTCGACGCCATCCTGCTGTCCGGGTCGGTGCACGAGGTGCCGCAGGCGCTGCTGCAGCAGCTCAAGGTCGGCGGCCGGCTGGCGGCCATCGTGGGCGACCTGCCCGTGATGCGCGCCACCTTCGTCACCCGCACCGGCGAAGCCGGCTGGGAGACCCGCCAGCCCTGGGACATCGCCGCCCCGCGCCTGGCCGGCTTCCCCGAGGCCTCGCGCTTCCACTTCTGACCGCCGGATGATCGAGCAGGTCCGCCCCGCCGACTGGGACGACTGGGTGCAGGCGCAGGCCGCGCGGCCGCTGGTCCTCGACGTGCGCCAGCCGTGGGAAGTGCACACGGCCAGCGTGCAGCCGCAGGAGTTCGACCTGCTGGCGATCCCCATGAACGAGATCCCGGCGCGGCTGGCGGAATTGCCGCCCGGCCGGCCGATCGCCTGCCTGTGCCACCACGGCGCGCGCAGCCAGCGCGTGGCGCTGTTCCTGCAGCACCAGGGCTACGCGGCCGTGGCGAATATCGCGGGCGGCATCGACGCCTGGTCGCGCGAGCGCGATCCTTCGGTCCCTCTTTACTGAGGTGTGTTACAAGGCGTTGCATCGACGAGGGCATGACTTGGGAAAAGGACGGAGCATGAATCTGTGGCGGCTGCTGCCCGTGACGGCGGCGATCGGGCTCGCGCTGGCGGGCACCGCGCGGGCGGAGGGACTGCTGGAGCTGTACGAGGCGGCGCGCGCCTACGACGCCTCCTGGCAATCGGCCAAGGCGCAGTACGACGCCAACATCGCCCGGGCCGAACAGGCCCGCGCCGGCATCCTGCCGCAGGCGGCGCTGTCGGCGGGGGTGACGCGCAGCCTGCTGGAAACCAACGTCAGCGGCGCGCCCACCAATCCCGCGGTCGACCGCGGCTTCACCACCCAGCAGGCGACGCTGAGCGCCTCGCAGCCGCTGTACCGGCCGGCCAACCTCGCCACCTACCGCCAGGGCCAGCGCCAGCTGGAGCTGGCCGAATACCAGCTCACGGCCGCCAGCCAGGACCTGATGATCCGCGTCAGCCAGGCCTATTTCGACGTTCTGGCGGCGCAGGACACGCTGGCCTTCGTGCAGGCGCAGAAGGCCGCCACGGCGGAACAGCTCGCCTCGGCCAAGCGCAACTTCGAGGTCGGCACTTCCACCATCACCGACACGCGCGAGGCCCAGGCCCGCTACGACCTGGTGCTGGCGCAGGAGATCGCCGCCGAGAACGACCTGCGGGTGAAGAAGCTGGCCCTCGACACGCTGGTGGGCCGCAGCGACGTGGATCCGAGCCCGCTCGCCACGCCGCTGGACGTGCCGGCGCCGCAGCCGGCCAACCCCCAGGCGTGGGTCTCCGCCTCCGAGGAGGCGAGCCCGGCGATCCTGCAGGCGCGCAAGGCGGTGGAGATCGCCGAACTCGAGACCGAGAAGGCCAAGGCCGGCAAGAAGCCGACGGTGGACCTCACCACCAGCTACGGCCTGACGCGCAACGCCGGCGGCAGTTCGACGCTGGCGCAGGATTCGCGCAGCAACAACGGCAACATCGGCGTGGCCTTGCAGTGGCCGCTGTTCACCGGCTTCGCGGTGGAGAACCGCATCCGCGAGACGCTGTCGCTGGAGGACAAGGCCCGTGCCGACCTGGAGGCCACGCGCCGCCAGGTGGCGCAGGCGGTGCGCACCGCCTACTTCGGCGTGGTGTCGGGGCAGAACCAGGTGCGCGCGCTGGAGTCCGCCGAGGCCTCGAGCCAGAGCGCGCTGGACGCGAACCGCCTCGGCTACCAGGTCGGCGTGCGGATCAACATCGACGTGCTGAACGCGCAAAGCCAGTTGTTCCAGACCAAGCGCGACCTGGCGCAGGCGCGCTACAACGTGCTGCTGGGGCACCTGCGCCTGCGGCAGGCGAACGGCACGCTGCAGGCGGAGGACTTGGCGCGCCTGAATACGCTGATGGCGCGCTGAGAGCATCGAAAAGGCGGACAGCCGGACGCAGAGGGCGCAAAGGGTACGCAGAAGACGCAAAAGAACAGCCCGTCGAAAGCTGCCTTCTTTTGCGTCCTTTGCGTACCCTTTGCGTCCTCTGCGTCCTGACTTTGGTATTCACGTAGCTCTACGAGGGCAGCAGCTTCAGCACCGCGGCCGCGGTCTTCGCGGCCGCGCCGCGGTGCGCGGCGGCGAAAGCCTCGCTGGCTTCCACCGCCCGCACCCGCGCCTGGCGGTCGCGCACCAGGTCCACCGCGGTCCGCACGCCCTCTTCCATGTTCGCCACCCGCAGCGCGGCGCCGGCCTGCTGCGCGAGTTCCGCCGCCTCGCTGAAGTTGAAGGTGTGCGGCCCCATCACCACCGGGCAGCCGCAGGCCGCCGCCTCGATCAGGTTCTGCCCCCCGAGCGGCGCGAAGCTGCCCCCGAGCAGCGCCGCATCGGCCAGCGCGTAGTACATCGGCATCTCGCCCAGCGAGTCGCCGACCCACACCTGCGCCGGCGCCGGCGCGTCGTCCCAGGCGCTGCGGCGCGAGACGGTGAAGCCGGCGCGCACCGCCAGCGCCGC
>NZ_DASSVG010000583.1:0-6133 GCF_035706265.1 Ramlibacter sp.
GTGGTGACCTTCGTCTCCCTGATGGTGCACATCTACACCATCGGCTACATGGAGGAGGACGAGGGCTACAACCGCTTCTTCGGCTACATCTCGCTGTTCACGTTCTCGATGCTCATGCTGGTCATGAGCAACAACTTCCTCCAGCTGTTCTTCGGCTGGGAGGCGGTGGGCCTGGTTTCCTACCTGCTGATCGGCTTCTGGTACACCAAGCCGACCGCGATCTTCGCCAACCTCAAGGCCTTCCTGGTCAACCGTGTCGGCGACTTCGGCTTCATCCTGGGCATCGGCCTGGTCGTCGCGACCCTCAACACGCTGAACTACGGCGAGACCTTCGCCAACGCGCAGAAGCTGGTGGTGCCCTTCGGCTACGGCACCGACTGGATGCTGATCACGGTGATCTGCATCTGCCTGTTCATCGGCGCCATGGGCAAGAGCGCGCAGTTCCCGCTGCACGTGTGGCTGCCCGACTCGATGGAAGGCCCGACGCCGATTTCCGCGCTGATCCACGCCGCCACGATGGTGACGGCCGGCATCTTCATGGTGGCGCGCATGTCGCCGCTGTTCGAGCTGTCCGACACGGCGCTGTCCTTCATCCTGGTGATCGGCGCCATCACGGCCCTGTTCATGGGCTTCCTGGGCATCATCCAGAACGACATCAAGCGCGTGGTGGCGTATTCGACGCTGTCGCAGCTCGGGTACATGACCGTCGCCCTGGGCGCCTCCGCCTACTCGGTGGCGGTGTTCCACCTGATGACGCACGCCTTCTTCAAGGCGCTGCTGTTCCTGGCCGCCGGCTCGGTGATCATCGGCATGCACCACAACCAGGACATCCGCTGGATGGGCGGCGTGCGCAAGTACATGCCGATCACGTGGATCACCTCGCTGCTCGGCTCGCTGGCCCTGATCGGCACGCCCTTCTTCGCCGGCTTCTACTCGAAGGACTCGATCATCGAGGCCGTGCACCTGTCGAAGCTGCCCGGCGCCGGCTTCGCCTACTTCGCCGTGATGGCCGGCGTGTTCGTGACGGCCTTCTACTCCTTCCGCATGTACTTCCTGGTGTTCCACGGCAAGGAGCGCTACGACCAGAACCCGGAGGCCCACGCGCACCACTACTCCGACGAGGAGCCGGACGTGCAGGGACATGCCGTGCACAAGGACGACCACGGCCATGGCCATGGCCACGACGCCAAGCCGCACGAGTCGCCGTGGGTGGTGACGGTGCCGCTGATCCTGCTGGCGATTCCCTCGGTGGTGATCGGCTACCTGACCATCCAGGGCATGCTGTACGGCGATTTCTTCAAGGACTCCATCTTCGTCAACCTGGAGCGGCACCCGGCGCTGGAGGAGATGGCCAGGGAATTCCACGGCCCGCTCGCCATGGCGCTGCACGGCTTCACGACGCCGGTGTTCTGGCTGGCGCTCGCCGGCGTGGTGCTCGCCTGGTACATGTACATGAAGAACCTGGCGCTGCCGGCCGCGATCCAGCGCCGCTTCCAGCCGGTCTACAAGCTGCTGGACAACAAGTACTACATGGACTGGATCAACGAGAACCTGATCGCGCCGGCGGCGCGCGGCGTCGGCCGCGGCCTGTGGAAGGGCGGCGACCAGGGCGTGATCGAGGGCATCTTCGTCAACGGCAGCGCCCGCCTGGTGGCGAAGTTCGCCGGCGTGGTGCGCTGGGTGCAGTCCGGCTACATCTACCACTACGCGTTCGCGATGCTGGTGGGCGTGGTGGTTCTCATGACCTACTTCGTGAGCTGGCCCATGATCAGCGAGTGGCTGAAGAAGTAAGACGGATCGGAGAGAGAAGAAAATGCAGACGGGACTCTTGAGCCTCGCGATCTGGACGCCGATCGTGTTCGGGGCGATCCTGCTGGCCCTGGGCCGCGAAGACCAGGCGCGCATGGTGCGCTGGATCGCGCTGGTCGGCTCGATCGTCAGCTTCCTGGTGACGCTGCCGCTGTACAGCCGCTTCGACATCACCACCGCGGACATGCAGTTCGTCGAGAAGACGGGCTGGATCGAGCGCTTCAACGTCAACTACCACCTGGGGGTGGACGGCATCTCGCTGTGGTTCGTGCTGCTCACCGCCTTCATCACGGTGGTGGTGGTGATCTCGGCCTGGGAGGTGATCACCGAGCGCGTCAACCAGTACATGGGCGCGTTCCTGATCCTCTCGGGCTTCATGATCGGCGTGTTCTGCGCGCTCGACGCGGTGCTGTTCTACGTGTTCTTCGAGGCGACCCTGATCCCGATGTACCTGATCATCGGGATCTGGGGCGGGCCGAACAAGATCTACGCGGCCTTCAAGTTCTTCCTGTACACGCTGCTCGGCTCGCTGCTGATGCTGGTGGCGCTGGTGTACCTGTACACCAAGTCCGGCGGCAGCTTCGACATCCTCACCTGGCACAAGCTGCCGCTCACGGGGCTGGCCCAGACGCTGCTGTTCTTCGGCTTCTTCGCCGCCTTCGCCGTGAAGGTGCCGATGTTCCCGGTGCACACCTGGCTGCCGGACGTGCACGTGGAAGCGCCCACCGGCGGCTCCGCCGTGCTGGCCGCCATCATGCTGAAGCTGGGGGCCTACGGCTTCCTGCGCTTCTCGATGCCGATCGCGCCCGACGCCTCGCGCGAGTGGGCCTGGCTGATCATCGCGCTGTCGCTGATCGCCGTGATCTACGTCGGCCTGGTGGCCCTGGTGCAGCAGGACATGAAGAAGCTGGTGGCCTATTCGTCGGTGGCGCACATGGGCTTCGTGACGCTGGGCTTCTTCATCTTCAACGACCTGGGCGTCTCCGGCGGCATCTCGATGATGATCGCGCACGGCTTCGTCTCGGCCGCCATGTTCCTGTGCATCGGCGTGCTGTACGACCGCGTGCACTCGCGCCAGATCGCCGACTACGGCGGCGTCGTCAACACCATGCCGACCTTCGCCGCGCTGGCGGTGCTGTTCGCGATGGCCAATGCGGGCCTGCCCGCCACCGCCGGCTTCGTCGGCGAGTGGATGGTGATCCTGGCCACGGTGAAGTCCAACTTCTGGCTCGGCCTGCTGGCCGCCACCTCGCTGATCTCGGGCGCCGCCTACACCCTGTGGATGGTCAAGCGCGTGTACTTCGGCCCGATCGGCAACGACCACGTCAAGGTGCTCAAGGACATCAACGCCCGCGAGTTCCTGATGCTGGGCCTGCTGGCCGTGGCGGTGCTGTACATGGGCATCCACCCGAAACCCTTCACCGACGTCATGAACGTCTCGGTGGCCGGCTTCCTGAAGCACGTCGCGGTTTCCAAGCTGTGACGCGGAAGCAGGAGAACCAGAAATGATCGACAACACCCAACTCGCGGTCGTCGCGCCCGAGATCCTGCTGCTGGTGATGGCCTGCGTGATCGCGCTGGTCGACCTCGGCGTGAAGAGCCGGCTGCGCAACCTGACCTACGGCCTGACCATGCTCACGCTGGCCGTGCTGGCCTTCTACACCGGCGAACTGGGCGCGCAGGGCGGCACGTCCTACGGCTTCAACCGCATGGTGGTGAGCGACTCGATGGCCAACTGGCTGAAGTGCTTCTCCACCATCGCCATGATGGTCTGCATGGTGTACGGCCGCCCCTACGCGGGCGACCGCGACATGCTGCGCGGCGGCGAGTTCTTCACGCTGGCCATGCTGGCGCTGCTGGGCATCTACGTGATGATCTCCGGCAACAACTTCCTGGTGATCTACCTGGGCCTGGAACTGCTCACGCTCTCCAGCTACGCGCTGGTGGCGCTGCGCCGCGACCACACCATCGCCACCGAAGCCGCGATGAAGTACTTCGTGCTGGGCGCGATGGCCTCGGGCTTCCTGCTCTATGGCATCTCGATGCTGTACGGCGCCACCGGTTCGCTGGACATCGGCACGGTGTTCAAGATCGTCGGCAGCGGCCAGGTCAAGCACCAGGTGCTGGTGTTCGGCCTCGTGTTCATCGTCGCAGGCCTTGCCTTCAAGCTGGGCGCCGCCCCCTTCCACATGTGGATCCCAGACGTCTACCAGGGCGCGCCGACGGCGATCATGCTGATCATCGGCACGGCGCCCGAACTGGCGGCCTTCGCGATCGCGATCCGGCTGCTGGTGGAAGGCCTGCTGCCGCTGGCGATCGACTGGCAGCAGATGCTGATGGTGCTGGCCGTGGCCTCGCTGTTCATCGGCAACCTGGCCGCCATCGCGCAGACCAACCTCAAGCGCATGCTGGCCTATTCGACCATCGGCCAGATGGGCTTCGTGATGCTGGGCCTGCTGTCCGGCGTGGTCAACGGCGACCCGATCTTCGCCCGCAACGCCTACAGCTCCGCGATGTTCTACATCGTGACCTACGTGCTGACCTTCCTGGCCGCCGTCGGCATCATCCTGCTGCTGGCGCGCGAGGGCTTCGAGAGCGAGGAGATCGCCGACTTCGCCGGCCTCAACCAGCGCAGCCCGCTGTACGCCGGCATCATGTCGATCTGCCTGTTCTCGCTGGCCGGCATCCCGCCGATGGTGGGCTTCTACGCCAAGCTGTCGGTGCTGCAGGCGCTGGTGGCTTCGGGCAGCTCGCTGTACATCGGCCTGGCCGTCTTCGCGGTGCTGATGTCGCTGGTGGCCGCGTACTACTACATCCGCGTGGTCAAGGTGATGTACTTCGACGCGCCGATCACGGCCACCACGGTGGCGGCGCCGGCCGACGTGCGCGTGGTGCTCACGGTCAACGGCGGGCTGGTGCTGCTGCTGGGCATCCTGCCGGGCGGCCTGATGACGCTGTGCGCGCGGGCCATCGTGCGGATGCTGGGTTCGTGACGATCACCCGGCGCGCGTGACGCAGACCGCCTCGGTCTGGCTGGTGCTCGCGCTGGCCTTCGCGGGCGCCAACCTGCCTTTCCTGACCGAGCGCCTGCTCGGTCTGGTTCCCCTGGCGGGCGGCAAGAACCTGGCCGTGCGGCTGGGGGAACTCGTCCTGATGTATCTTCTGGTCGGCGCCGTGGGCCTGGGCCTGGAGCAGCGCGCCGGCCAGATCGCGCCCCAGGGCTGGGAGTTCTACGCGATCACCGCGGCGCTGTTCCTCACCTTCGCCTTTCCCGGCTTCGTCTGGCGTTACCTTTACAAGCGCAAGTAGTCCATGTCGCACACCGACGGCCACCTGAGGGAGCACACGGTCTCCCGCGAGGAATTGCTCAAGGGGCACTTCCTCCACATCGTGCGCGAGACCGTCCGCCTGCCGGACGGCGGCAACGCCACGCGCGAATACGTGCTCCATCCCGGCGCCGTGGCCATCGTGCCGCTGCTGGACGACGGCCGCATCGTGCTGGAGCGCCAGTACCGCCATCCCACCGGCAAGGTGATGATCGAGATCCCGGCCGGCAAGCTGGATCCGGGCGAGGGCGCCCTGGCCTGCGCGCAGCGCGAGCTGCTGGAGGAGACCGGCTACGTGGCGCGCGAATGGGCCTTCGCCTTCACCATGTACCCCACGGTCGCCTACTCGGACGAGGCGATCGGCATCTGGTTCGCGCGCGGGCTGGAGCACCGGGGCGCGCAGCTCGACGAGGGCGAGTTCCTGGACGTCATCACCGCCACCCCGGAGGAATTCCTGGGCTGGTGCCGCGACGGCGTGGTGCAGGATTCCAAGACCCTCGCTTCGGCCATCTGGGTCCAGAACGTGGCTGCCGGCACTTGGAAACTGGACTGGCAAACCCCAGCTTGACGCCATGAAGGTGCTCAACCTCCAGTGCAGTCACGCCCACGGCTTCGAGGGCTGGTTCGCGTCCGAAGAAGACTTCCAGGACCAGCTCGCCCGCGGGCTGGTCGAATGCCCCCTGTGCGGCGACGTTCAGGTCGCCAAGATGCCGAGCGCCCCGCGCCTGAACCTGGGCGCTCCCGAACCCAGGGCGCCGGCCAAGCAGGAAGTGGTCACCGCGCCCGATGCGCAACTGCAGGCGGCCTGGATGCAACTGGTGAAGCAGGTGGTGGCCAACACCGAGGACGTCGGCGAGCGCTTCGCCGAGGAAGCCCGCAAGATCCACTACGGCGAATCCGAGGAGCGCGGCATCCGCGGCCAGGCCTCCCGGGAAGAAACGCAGGCGCTGCTGGAAGAGGGCATCGCCGTGCTGCCGCTGCCGCTGCCCAAGGGCCTC
>NZ_DASSVG010000584.1:0-13945 GCF_035706265.1 Ramlibacter sp.
TACGCGGCGACGTTGGAGATGGCGGCGTCGTCCGCCAGGGTGGCGGCCATGGGCGCCATCATCTTGCCGAACGTATCCTTCTCGTGCGCGCCGCGGACGCCCTGCTTGAACTGCTTGAGTTGCCGTTCGACGTACCACACCGGCTGGCCGCTCAACTTGGGCGCGTTCAGCGCCACGTTGCCCTCGCCCTGCGGCCCGTGGCAGCCCGCGCAGACGGCATAGAGCGCCTGGCCGGCACCGGGGTCGCCGGCCACCCGCGCCTTCGCCTGTTCGTAGGTCGGCTGCGCCGCCACCCAGGCCTGGAAGGCATTGCTGTCCTCCACCACCACGCGCCCACGCATGGCGTAGTGGGCGATGCCGCACAGCTCCTCGCACAGCAGGTCGTAGCTGCCGGTCTTGGTGGGAGTGAACCACACGCGCGTCACCTGCCCGGGCACCAGGTCCATCTTCACCCGCACCTGGGTGACGGTGAAGTTGTGCAGCACGTCCTTGGAGCGCAGCAGCAGCTTGACCGGCCGGTTCACCGGCAGGTGCAGCTCGGGGCTGGCCACCAGCACGTCGTCGCGCCCGTTCGGGTCGCTCGGGTTCATGCCAAAGGGGTCGGCCTCGGTCACGTAGTGCGCGTCCACCGTGCCGAGCTTGCCGTCCTGCCCCGGCAGGCGATAGCTCCAGTTCCACTGCTGCGCGACCACTTCCACCACGTCGGCTTCCGGCGGCGGCTGCACGAAGCGGGCCCACACCACGAGGCCTGGCGCCAGCATGGCGGCGACGCCCAGCGTGGTGACGATCATCAGCCGCCATTCGAGCTTCTTGTTCTCCGGCTCGTAGGAGGCGCGCTGGCCCTTGCGGTACCGGTAGCGCCAGACGGCCCACGCGGTGAACCCGCTGACGGCCAGGAACACGATGCCGGTCACCCAGAAGGTGATCGAGATCGTGGTGTCGATGGCGCCCCAGTTGGAAGCGATGGGGGTGAAGTACCAGGGGCTCAGGAAGTGGAACAGCACCGAGCCCGCGGCCAGGACGACCAGCACGATGGCGATGGCCATGCTAGCGCTCCGTCAGACGGTTGAGCCTCCAGTACAGCAGGCCGGTGACGGCCCCGAACACCACGTGCGCCGTCAGCGTCGGGCCGCCGACCAGTTCGGCGAGCCAGGGCAGCGCACGCACCACCACGAAGTGGAAGTTGAAAAGGTAGAGCAGGATGCCCATCGCCGCCCCCGCCGTGCCGGCGTGGACGGGTCGGTCATCGAGCTCCAGCTGCGCGAGCACCCAGCCGGCGACCACGCCGAACAGGGTGCCCATCACGTAGTGGACGCCGAGGGCCACGGCCACGACCCCCGCGTTGAAGCCGTAGCCGGTGGTGCGCAAGGCATCCACGCCGAGGAAGACCGGCGCGATCATGTGCGCCGTTCGCCAGGGTCCCCCGGGGTTGAAGATCGCGGACCAGATCAGGTCCAGCACCATCAGCAGGGCGCCCGCGGCAAACCCTGCCACCGCGGCGGCGACCCAGTCCGTCGCGCGCGATTTCCAGCTACGCAGGCCAAGGAGTGTGTCCATGGTGACCCCCGTGCGTGAACGCGTCATCCACGGCGGGGGCGGCTGGTCGATCGTTTTTGCGACCGGCACGGGCTGAACCGGATTCAGCCGACGGGGTGCCGCCATGGACAGCGCGGGCCCCCCGTGAGCCGAGGGGAGTGCCTTTTTTGTACTCCGGTTTGCGTCGCGGCGCAAGGTTGTCGAACCCGGTCCCGCGAAGGCGCGCCCTGCGTTCAGAGGCCGCCGGCCACGCGCCCGAGGATCGGGAACAGCTTGCCCAGGCCTTCGGCCATCACCTCCACGGCCAGCGCCGCGAGGATCAGGCCCATCAGCCGCGTGAGCACGTTGATGCCGGTGCGTCCCAGCACGCGCGCGATCGGCTCCGCGAGCGCGAAGCACACCGCCGTCACCACGCCGATCACCACGCCGTAGCCGACCAGCACCGACAGGTCCAGCGCCGTGCGCGCGCGCTCGGCGTAGATCACCACGGTGGACATCGTCGCCGGCCCCGTCAGCAGCGGGATCGTCAGCGGCACGACGGCGATGCTGTTGCCCATGGCAGCCTTCTCGGCGCCCGCTTCGAGCTCGTTGCTGGCCGGCTTGTCCTCGGCCGGCTTGGCACTGAGCATGTTCAGCGAGCTCATGAGCAGCAGCATGCCGCCGCCCACCTGGAAGCTCGCCAGCGAGATGCCGAAGAACTCCAGGATGCGGATCCCGAGCAGCGCGCTCGCCGCGATCACCAGGAAGGCGGAGATCGCCGAGACCACCACCGTGTGCCGCCGCTGCGCCGCCGACAACCCCTGCGTGTAGTAGATGAAGAAGGGGATGATCGCCGGCGGGTTGACGATCGCCAGCAGCGTGATGAGCGGCTTGAAGTCCATTCAGGCGGCGGCGCGTTGCGCGTCGATGCGCGCGAGTTCCTCGGCGGTGGCGGGCGTGCGGCGGCCGAAGAAGCCGTAGCCCTCCATTTCCATCACCTTGTCGCCCTGCTGGTTGAACAGCTCCCAGCGCGCGCGCACCATGCCGGTGTCGGGGCGCTTGCGCAGCGCCCGCGACTCCAGGATCGTGTGCCGCAGCGACAGCACGTCGCCCGGGTACACGGGCTTGAGCCACTTGAGGCTCTCCAGCCCCGGCGAGCCCTTGCTGTCGGTGTGGCGCAGCAGGTTGTCCACCGTCAGGCGCATCGCCAGGCCGCAGGTCTGCCAGCCGCTCGCCGCCAGCGCGCCGAACATCGAGCGCCGCCCCGCCTCTTCGTCGAGGTGGAAGGGCTGCGGGTCGTACTTCGCCGCGAACTCCTTGATCTCCTCCTTCGTCACCGAGGTCGTGCCCAGCTCGCGCACGGTGCCGGGCACCATGTCCTCCCACCAGATCGTCACCGCCATCAACGGCCTCCCGAGACTTCGACCAGCGACATCGTGGTGTAGCTCGCCTCCGGCGAGAGCAGCCACAGGATGGTGTGCGCCACCTCCTCGGCGCTGCCGCCCCGCTGCATCGGCACCTGGTGCTGCAGGTCGCGCACGCGGTTGGGCAGCCCGCCCGAGGCGTGGATCTCGGTCTCGATCAGGCCCGGGCGCACGGCGTTCACGCGGATGCCTTCGGCCGCCACTTCCTTGGCCAGGCCGATGGTGAAGGCGTCGATGGCGCCCTTGGCCGCGGCGTAGTCCACGTACTGGCCCGGCGCGCCCAGGCGCGAAGCGGCGCTCGAGACGTTGACGATCGCACCGCCGCGCCCGCCGTGGCGCGTGCTCATGCGCCGCACCGCCTCGCGCGCGCAGAGGAAGCTGCCGATCACGTTGATGTCGAACATGCGCTTCAGGCGCTCGAGGCTCATCTCGTCGACGCGCTGCGGGCGATCCACGACGCCGGCGTTGTTCACGAGGGCGGTGAGGCGCCCCAGCTTCGCGTCCACCTGCTCGAACAGCGCGAGCACCTGCCGCTCCTCGGCGATATCGCCCTGGAGCGCGAGCGCCGTGCCGCCCGCAGCGCGGATCGTGCCCACCACCTCCTGCGCCGCCGCTTCGTTGCGGGTGTAGTTCACGGCCACCTTGTAGCCTTTGCGCGCGGCCAGCACGGCGGTGGCCGCGCCGATGCCGCGGCTGCCGCCGGTGACCAAAAGGACTTCTTCCATTCTTCGTCTCCACTGCCGCGCTCCAGCCGCGCGAGCCGCCATTACATCAAAAGCCCGTCGGTTGACGGGGCATGGCGGCTGAGGGAAGCTCGCGCCTTCCCGAAAACCAACACCCGCACAGGAGACAAACCATGGGCCAGTCCACCGAAATCAAGGCCGCCGACGGCCAGGCCATTCCCGCCTACGTGGCGCAGCCCAAGGGGCAAGCGAAAGGCGGCATCGTCGTGATCCAGGAGATCTTCGGCGTGAACTCGCACATCCGCAGCGTGGCGGATGGCTATGCGGAGCAGGGCTACCTCGCGATCGCGCCGGCGATCTTCCATCGCGTCAAGCCGGACGTGGAGCTCGGCTACGAACAGGACGACATGACGCAGGGCATGGCGCTGAAGAACGCGACCGAGAACCTGCCTGCGCCCGGCGTGATGCAGGACATCCAGGCCGCGATCCGGTACGCCGCCCAGGCCGGCAAGGTGGGCATCGTCGGCTACTGCTACGGTGGCCTGCTGGTGTGGCGTTCGGCCTGCACCCTCGACGGCCTGAGCGCCGCCGTCCCCTACTACGGCGGCGGCGTCACCACGCCGGACGAAGTGGCGCGCAAGCCCAAGTGCCCGGTGCTGGCGCACTTCGGCGACCAGGACCACTGGATCCCGGTGGAAAGCGTGGAGGCATTCAAGCGTGCGCATCCGGAGGTGGAAGTGCACCTCTACCACGCCAACCACGGCTTCAACTGCGACCAGCGCGGCTCCTACAACGCCGAGGCGGCCAAGCTGGCGCGCGAGCGTTCGCTGGCGTTCTTCGCCAGGCACGTCGGCTGATGGCCTTCCTTGTCGTCCCCGCGCAGGCGGGGACCCGGGCCCTCGCTGCCCTGGCGCTCGCCTTCTCGTTCGCGGCCGGCGCCGGCGCCGCCGACTACACCGGCCCGATCTTCGACGCCCACCTGCACTACAACGAGGAGGCGTTCAACGGCAGCGAAGGCCCGCACCCGCTGCCGGACGTGCTCGCGCGCATGCAGCGCAACGGCGTGCGCGCGATCATCGCCAACTCCCGGCCCAACGAAGGCACCCGCTCGCTCGCCCAGGCGCCGCAGACGCGCCAGGCGGGTGTGACCGTGGTGCCCTTCGTGCGCCTGTACCGCAACCGCGCGGACTACGGCAACTGGTTCCGCGACGAGTCGATCTACCGGATGGTGCAGGCGGAGCTGGCGCGCGGCACCGCGGCCGGCCCCTACCGCGGGCTGGGCGAGTTCCACCTGTACGAGTCCGCCAACGCCAACGGGCCGGTGGCCCGCAAGCTGATGGCGCTGGCGGAGGAGAAGGAGCTCGCGGTGCTGGCCCACGTCGACGACGCGGCGATCGACCTGCTCATGGCCCACACGCCTTCGAAGGGCGCCAAGGTGCGCCTGATCTGGGCCCACACCGGCATCGGCGGCGCACCGGTCGCGCGGGTGGAGCAGCTGCTCGCGAAGTATCCGCGCCTGATGGGCGAGCTCTCCTACCGGCCGGGCCTCACCTGCGAAGGCGGCAAGCTCTGTGCCGAATGGCGCGAGTTGCTCCTCAAGTACCCGACGCGCTTCCTGCTCGGGTCCGACACCTGGGTCAACCAGCGCTGGCTGCAATACGACGACACGATGCAGGGCTACCGGACCTGGCTGGCCGACCTGCCGCCGGAGGTGCAGCGCCGCATCGCCTGGGAGAATGGCGCCGCGCTGTTCGGATTGAAGACCCCATGAGCCTGAAGCTGTACCACTACCCCGCCACCGCGGCGATGATTCCGCACATCCTGCTGGAGGAGCTGGGGGTTCCCTACGAGCGCGTGTTCGTCGACCGGGCGCGGGACGAACACAAGCGCCCCGAGTACCTGAAGCTCAATCCGAACGGCACCCTGCCCGTGCTGGCCGACGGCGACTTCGTCGTCTACGAGACGGCGGCGATCGTGCTGCACCTGTGCGACGCGCACCCGCAGGCGCGGCTCGCCCCCGCGCCCGGCACGCCGGATCGCTCGCACTTCCACCAGTGGCTCGTGTGGCTCACCAACACGCTGCAGGCCACGCTGATGGTGTATTTCTATCCCGAGCGCTGGGTGCGGGAAGGCCATGCCGAAGCGGCGGCCGAAGTGAAGGCGCGGGCGCAAGAACGGGTGCAGCCCCTGCTGGACCAGCTCGATGCGCTGGTGGCCCGCCACGGCGGCCCGTGGCTGCTCGGCGCCGGCTACTGCGCGCTCGACGCCTATGCCTTCACCCTGTGCCGCTGGACGCGCAACTTCGGCGGCGGCAAGGCCCGCGAGCGCGCGCACCTCGCACCCTGGCTGCAGCGCGTGAGCGAGCGCCCGGCGGTGCAGCGCGTGTTCGCCGCCGAAGGCATCTCCGCGCCCTTGTTCTGAGAATCTGGGAACGAGAAGCGCCGTGCCTCAGCGCGCGGCCTTGTCCTTCTCGCGCTGCAGCGGTGGCTGGCCGGTGTGCTCGCGCAGGGCGTCCTCGATCTGGCGCGCCAGGGTCTCGGGGCGCGTCGCCTGTTCCAGCACCCGCACCTCCGGGTCGTCCTCCTCGGTCAGGCCCATCTTGCGCGACATGCGGTCCAGGATCTGCAGGATCTTGGTGTTCTCCTGCTCCGCCAGCAGGTTGATCTGCAGGTCCAGCTGGCTGCGCCGCTCGGTCACGCGCATCTCGTAGTTCTGCGCGATCAGGATGAAGGAGCCGAGGAAGATCGCCTCCAGCGAGACCACCAGCGTGAGGAAGGTGAAGGGGTAGGGATCGAAGTGCGGCAGCGCGGGGATCGCGTTCCAGGCGATCCAGGCCGTGAACACCACCGCATGGATCCAGACGAAGGTGATGCTGCCGCAGAAGCGGGCCACGAACTCGGCGATCCGGTCGGCGGCGGTGCGCTTGGCCACCGCCAGCTGTTCCAGCTTGCGCATGGCGTGCACGTTCTCGCGCGTGACGTCCGCCACGCTGCGCGGGCGCCGGTAGGCCGAGTGGTTGGCGTGGTTGGGATGCTCCATGCGGGGCCTCACCGGCCCGTGCGCGCCAGGTAGCGCTTGCGCCAGAACACGATGCCGAGCAGGACGGCGATGATCCCCATCGACGCCAGTGTCCACCAGAAGCCCGCGGCCTGGTGCGTCAGCGGCAGCAGCTCGAAATTCATGCCGAAGATGCCCGCGATCAGGTTCAGCGGCAGGAAGATGGCGGTGAGCGCGGTGAGCGTGCGCATGATGTCGTTGGTGCGGTTGCCCACGGCGGAGAAGTGGATCTGCACCGCCGTCTCGGCGCTCTGCTCCATGCGGTTGACGTGGTGCACCACCCGCTCGACGTGTTCCACCACGTCGCGGGCGCGGGCCAGCAGGCCGTCGCGTTCGGCCTGCGACATCCAGGGCGGCGGCTGCTCGCGCTGGCTGTCCAGCCATTCCTGCATGGCGTCGTTCTGCTCCTCGCACAGGTCCTGCAAGGTGTGCAGCGCGTTGCGCGCCGTCATGAGCGCGGCCCAGTCCGCCTCGCCCGTGTTGCCCGGCGCGAGCAGGGCAAGCTGCCAGCGATCGAGCTCGGTGCTGAGCACCTTGCGCAGTTCCAGGTAGCTGTCGACCACCAGGTTCAGCATGCGCAGCATCAGGTCCGCGGCGCTGGTGGGCAGGCGCGAGCGGGCGGCGGCGCTCAGGCCTTCGCTGTGCAGGGCGTCCTGCAGGTAGCGCTCGATGAAGGAGCGGGCGGCGAAGCAGCCCGCCGGATGCACCGTGATCAGCAGGCGGTCGAACACCACGAAGCCCAGCGCGCGGGTGCGGATGCGGCTGAACGCGGCCAGCGGCGTGCTCTTCGTCACCGCCTCCTCGCCCAGCTCGGTGCGCACTTCGGCCTCGGTGGCCAGCCGGCGGAAGATCACCAGGTCGTAGACCGAGGTGTAGTCGTAGCTGGAAGGGTGGGCGCGGTTGCCCAGGTCCTTCACGTGCAGGTCCAGCAGCGGCGAGCCGCCCAGGCCCTGGGCCGCGCGCTGCAGCAGCGGCAGGTCTTCCTCCAGGTGCTCGCGTTCGAGGTAGATCCAGAGGAAGCCGTCCTGCGGTGCGCGCGCCGGAAGCTGGTCGAGGAATCGGAGCGTGCCGGCGCCGAATGCGACGATGTGCAAGCTGCCGCTTCCTCTGATTGCACTAGGCGCGCAGCTTGCGCGCGGCTTCGAGGGCGAAGTAGGTCAGGACGCCGTCAGCCCCGGCCCGCTTGAATGCGAGCAGGCTTTCCATCATGACCAGGTCGTGGTCCAGCCAGCCGTTGGCGGCGGCGGCCTTGAGCATCGCGTATTCGCCCGAGACCTGGTAGGCGAAGGTCGGGACCTTGAATTCGTCCTTCACCCGCCGCACGATGTCGAGGTAAGGCATGCCGGGCTTGACCATCACCATGTCGGCGCCTTCGGCCAGGTCCATCGCCACTTCGCGCAGCGCCTCGTCGGAGTTGCCGGGGTCCATCTGGTAGACCTTCTTGTTGCTCTTGCCCAGGTTGGAGGCCGAGCCCACGGCATCGCGGAAGGGGCCGTAGAAGGCGCTCGCGTACTTGGCGCTGTACGCCATGATGCGCGTGTGGATGTGGCGGCCGCCTTCCAGCGCCTGCCGGATCGCGCCGATGCGCCCGTCCATCATGTCGGAGGGCGCGACGATGTCCACGCCGGCCTGCGCCTGCGTGAGCGCCTGCTTGACCAGCACCGCCACCGTCTCGTCGTTGAGGATGTAGCCGGTTTCGTCCAGCAGGCCGTCCTGGCCGTGGCTGGTGAAGGGATCCAGCGCCACGTCGGTCATCACGCCCAGCTCGGGGAATTCCTTCTTCAGGCGCTGCACCGCCCGCGGCACCAGGCCCTCGGGATTGAAGGCCTCGCGGCCGTCCGGCGTCTTCAGCGACTGGTCGATGACGGGGAACAGCGCCAGGCAGGGCACGCCCAGCTGCATGCACTGCTCCGCCACCGGCAGCAGCAGGTCGACGCTGACGCGCTCCACGCGGGGCATGGAGGCCACCTGCTGGCGCTGCTTCTGGCCGTCCAGCACGAACACCGGATAGATGAAGTCGTTCGCCGTCACGGCGTGCTCGCGCACCAGGTTGCGCGTGAACTCGTCACGCCGCAGGCGGCGCGGCCGGCCATGGGGGTAGGGGGCGAAGAAGGAAGTCATAACGAAAATTGTGCCCCAAGCCGGGGCGGAAGCTGGTTTTTCGAGGTTTCCGGAGGGCTGCCGCCCGCCGGCGTGAAGTGCTTGCCGTGCGTCAGAGAACTTAAGCCTTTCTGCTTGAAAGCCGAACTGTGCGCTGCTAAATTACGGCTCGGGCGGCTTGCCGCCCCCCGCTTTTCCTCCCTGAGCGGGCGCCTTGATGTGTGACAGCAAAAAGGCTTCCCACCCCGGCCGAAAGCCGGGGCTTTTTTTTGGGCGCCGGTCCGCAACGACCTGCAGCATGGGCCCTCCGTACACTCCGCCCCATGCTCTGGATCAAGGCCTTCCACATCTTCTTCGTGGCCAGCTGGTTCGCCGGCCTGTTCTACCTGCCGCGGATCTTCGTCAATCTGGCGATGGTGCCGGCCGGTTCCGAGGCGGAGCGCCAGCGCCTGCTGCTGATGGCGCGCAAGCTGCTGAAGTTCATGACGATGATCGCGGTGCCGGCGCTGGCGCTGGGCCTGTACCTCTGGCTGGGCATCGGCGTCGGGCGCGGGCAGGGCTGGATGCACGCCAAGCTGCTGGTCGTGATCCTGATCGTGGGCTACCACCACGCCTGCTCGGTGCTGCTGCGCAAGTTCGAGAACGGGGCCAATGCGCGCAGCCACGTGTGGTTCCGCTGGTTCAACGAGCTGCCCGTGCTGTTCCTGCTCGGCGCCACGCTCCTCGTCGTCCTGAAGCCGTTCTAGCGCGGGCGGAGGCTGGATGCACAAGACCTCGGCGTGGCCGCTGGCGGGCGCCTATGCGGTCCTGGTGGTGTATGCGAGCCTGTACCCCTTCTCGGGGTGGCGCGACCAGCAGATCCCGCCCTGGGACTTCCTGTTCGCCGGCTGGCCGCGCTACTGGACCGGCTTCGACGTCGCGGCCAACGTGGTCGGCTACGTGCCGCTCGGCTTCCTGCTGGCCCTGAGCTTCCTGCGCCGCGGCAACGTGCGCCTGTTCGCCTCGCACCCGAACATCGCCGCGGTGGCCGTGGCCCTGGCGACGGGCACGCTGCTGTCGCTGTGCATGGAGTCGCTGCAGAACTTCCTGCCCTCGCGCGTCGCCTCCAACGTCGATTTCGGACTCAACGCGCTCGGCACGCTGGTCGGCGCGGCGCTGGCCGCGGGCCTGGAGCTCGCCGGCGTGCTGGCGCACTGGAGCCGCTTTCGCGAGCGCTGGTTCATCCCACAGGCGCGGGGGGCGCTGGTGCTGCTGGCGCTGTGGCCGTTCGCGCTGCTGTTCCCGGCCGCGGTGCCGCTGGGCCTGGGCCAGGTGCTGGAGCGGCTGGAGCTCTTCATCGCCGACTGGCTGCAGGACACGCCTTTCCTCGAATGGCTGCCGGTGCGCGACGTGGAGCTGCAGCCGCTGGTTCCGGCCGCCGAACTGCTGTGCGTGGCCCTGGGTGCCTTCGTGCCCTGCCTGCTCGGATACACCATCCTGCGCTCCACCGGCCGCCGCGCCGTGTTCGCGCTGCTGGCGATCGGCGTCGGCACGCTGGTCACCGCCTTGTCGGCGGCGCTGAGCTGGGGACCGGCGCACGCCTGGGCCTGGCTGAGCCTGCCGGTGCGCCTGGGGCTGCTGTTCGGCCTGGTGCTCTCGGCGCTGATGCTGGCCGTGCCCCGGCGCGGCTGTGCCGCGGTGCTGCTGCTGGTACTGGTGGTGCACCTGAGCGTGTTGAACCAGGCGCCGGCCAGCGCCTATTTCACGGACACCCTGCAGGCGTGGGAGCAGGGGCGCTTCATCCGCTTCAACGGGCTGGCGCAGTGGCTCGGGTGGCTCTGGCCTTACGCGGTGCTGGTCTATGTGCTGCTGCGCGTCTCGCGCCCGGAGCCGCCTCCTAGAATCCCGGCATGACCGCGCCTTCCCAGCCCCAGTACTACGAACACCACATCTTCTTCTGCCTGAACCAGCGCACCAACGGCGAGGCCTGCTGCGCGGACCACAACGCCCAGGCCGCCTTCGACCACTGCAAGGCGCAGGTGAAGGCGCGCGGCCTCAACGGCCCGGGCAAGGTGCGCGTCAACAAGGCCGGCTGCATGGACCGGTGCCAGGGCGGCCCGATCGCGGTGGTGTATCCCGAAGGCGTCTGGTACACGTACGTCGACGAGAAGGACATCGACGAGATCGTCGAATCGCACCTGCAGAACGGCAAGGTGGTCGAGCGGCTGCTGACGCCTCCGCACCTGGGGCGCTGATGATCGCAATGACCGAACGGCTGGAGCTTGAGGGCCCGGCCGGACGCATCCAGCTGCTGCGCAATGCGCCCGACGGCGCGTCGCGCGGCATCGCCGTGATCGCGCATCCGCATCCGCTCTTCGGCGGCACCATGGAGAACAAGGTGGTGCAGACGCTCGCGCGCGGCTTCGTGCAGGCGGGCTGGACGGCGCTGCGCTTCAACTTCCGCGGCGTCGGCGCCAGCCAGGGCAGCTACGACGAGGGCCGCGGCGAGGCCGAGGACTTCCTCACGGTGGTGCGCGAGCTGGCTTCCGAAGGCCCGCTCGCCCTGGCGGGCTTCTCCTTCGGCGCCTACGTGAGCGCCCAGGCCCTGCAGGCGCTCTGGGGCACGCGCGACGTCCGCGCCGTCGTGCTGGTGGGAACGGCCGCCTCGCGCTTCCCGGTGCCCCCGCTGCCGGCCGAGGCGCACGAGCGGGCGCTGGTGATCCACGGCGAGGTGGACGAGACGGTGCCCCTGTCCGCGGCCCTGGACTGGGCCCGCCCGCAGTCACTGCCCGTTACGGTCGTTCCAGGAGTCGAGCACTTCTTTCACGGACAATTGCCCCTCTTGAAGAACCTGGTGGTCCGCCACCTGCGCGCAGTCGAATGAATTCCCGTTGGTTGCAGGCGCTCCTCGCGCCCGTGTTGGTCTTTTTCTGTCTTTTCGCGGCCGCCCAGGTGCCGCAGCCCCCCGAAGTCGCCGCCCGCAGCTACCTGCTGCTCGACGTGAGCGCGAACCAGGTCCTGGCCTCGCGCGAGGTCGACGCCCCGGTGGAGCCGGCGTCGCTCACCAAGCTCATGACCGGCTACCTGGTGTTCCAGGCGCTGCAGGCGAAGAAGATCGACCTGCAGCAGAAGATCCAGGTCAGCGAACGCGCCTGGCGCATGCCCGGCTCGCGCATGTTCATCGACCCCAAGATGCAGGTGCCGGTGGACGACCTCATCAAGGGGATGATCGTCCAGTCCGGCAACGACGCCACGGTGGCGCTGGCGGAGGCCGTGGGCGGCACGGTGGAGCACTTCGTGGAACTGATGAACCAGCAGGCCAAGGCGCTGGGGATGAAGAACACCACGTTCAAGAACCCCGAGGGGCTGTCGGCACCCGGCCACGTCACCACGGCGCGCGACCTGGGTCTCCTCGCCACCCGGCTGATGCAGGACTTCCCGGAAGACCTGCACTACTACGCGATCAAGAAATACCGCTACCAGGGCACGCCGACGGCCAACGACACCAACCGGAACATGCTGCTGTTCCGCGACCCGACCGTCGACGGGCTGAAGACGGGCCACACCGACGCCGCGGGCTACTGCCTCATCGCCACGGCCAGGCGGGACTTTCCCAACCTGCAGGGCCGGCGGCTGCTGGCCGTCGTGCTGGGCGCGAGCAGCGAGACGGCCCGCGCCAACGAAGCACAGAAGCTGCTGAACTGGGGTTACACGGCGTACGAAGGCCTGAAGCTCTTCGATGCCAGCCAGCCGGTGCTCCAGCCGCAGGTCTGGAAGGGCTCGGACGACACGGTCAAGCTCGGCCAGCAGCAGCCGATCGTGCTGGCCGTGCCGACGGGCAGCAGCTCCAGGATCAAGACCCAGGTGGCGCGGCCGGATCCGCTGGTCGCCCCCATCCGCAAGGGCCAGCAGGTCGGCACCCTCAGGATCCTGGCGGGCGACCAGGTGCTGAGCGAGGTGCCGCTGGTCGCCCTGGAAGGCGTGGAGCAGGCCGGAATCTTCGGCCGGGCCTGGGACGCCGTGCGGCTCTGGATCAAGTAGGGCCGCCCCGCCCATCCGTTTGCGGGTTTTCACCAGCCGGGATATACTCGCGGGCTTTCCCGCAATTTGGGGCGGGGAACATTTGTGTCGCCGCAGCCGCGGCGATCAGCGATTTCACAGACGTTTAGGGACGTTCAATGCCAACCATCAACCAACTCGTGCGTCAGGGGCGCGAGGTCGAAAAGACCAAGTCCAAGTCCCCCGCGATGCAGAACAGCCCCCAGCGCCGTGGCGTGTGCACCCGCGTGTACACCACGACGCCGAAGAAGCCGAACTCGGCCCTGCGGAAGGTCGCCAAGGTGCGCCTGACCAACGGCTTCGAGGTCATCTCCTACATCGGCGGCGAAGGCCACAACCTGCAGGAGCACTCCGTGGTGCTCGTGCGCGGCGGCCGCGTGAAGGACCTGCCGGGCGTGCGCTACCACATCGTGCGCGGCTCGCTGGACCTGCAAGGCGTGAAGGATCGCAAGCAGGCCCGCTCCAAGTACGGCGCCAAGCGCCCGAAGAAGGCCTAAGAAGCCAATACGTGTTTGTCGGTGTCTGTCCAGCCATGGCAGGCTGCGGCAGGCGAAGTGACCCGCGTCGATGGGGTCGAGTAAGTGGGATGTCCTGATGGCTCCCGCGGCCACCCGCAAGGGCCGGCCAACTGAAGCAAGGAAAAGAGGTCAGAAATGCCGCGTCGTCGCGAAGTCCCTAAGCGTGAAATCCTGCCGGATCCCAAGTACGGCAATGTCGAACTCGCCAAGTTCATGAACGTCATCATGCAAGGCGGGAAGAAGGCGGTCGCCGAGCGCATCGTCTACGGTGCCCTCGAGCAGATCGAGAAGAAGAACCCGGGCCGTGACCCCGTGGAAGCCTTCACCATGGCGATCAACAACGTCAAGCCCATGGTCGAAGTGAAGTCGCGCCGCGTCGGCGGCGCCAACTACCAGGTCCCGGTCGAGGTTCGTCCGGTGCGTCGCCTCGCTCTGTCGATGCGCTGGATCAAGGAAGCCGCCAAGAAGCGCGGCGAGAAGTCGATGGCCCTGCGGCTGGCCAACGAGCTCATGGAAGCCACGGAAGGCCGTGGCGGCGCCATGAAGAAGCGTGACGAAGTGCACCGCATGGCCGAGGCCAACAAGGCCTTCAGCCACTTCCGCTTCTAAG
>NZ_DASSVG010000585.1:0-5207 GCF_035706265.1 Ramlibacter sp.
GTTGAGCGTTGAGCGTTGAGCGTTGAGCGTTGAGCGTTGAGCGTTGAGCGTTGAGCGTTGAGCGTTGAGCGTTGAGCGTTCAGCGTTGAGCGTTCAGCGTGGGGCGCAGCCGTGACACACTCACGCCAAACGCCAAACGCCAAACGCCAAACGCCAAACGCCAAACGCCAAACGCCAAACGCTCAACGCCCAACCATGTACACCACCCTCCTCTCCGCCGAACAGTTGCAGGACCTGATGCGCAGCAAGGCGCGCCTCATGGTGTTCGACTGCAGCTTCGACCTGACGGACCACGCGGCCGGCGAGAAGCAGTACCTGCAGGCCCACATCCCGGGTGCGGTGTACGCGCACCTGGAGCACGCGCTGTCGGATCCGCCGCTGCCGGATGCCGGCGGCAACCTGCGGCCGCATGCCGACGCGGCGTCGGGCGGCCGCCATCCGCTGCCCAGCCGCGAGAAATTCGCCATGTGGCTGTCGCGCGTGGGCTTTGCCAATGACATGCAGGCGGTGGTCTACGATCGCAACGGCAACAACTACTGCGGCCGGCTGTGGTGGATGCTCAAGTGGGTGGGCCACGAGGCGGTGGCCGTGCTCGATGGCGGGCTGCAGGCCTGGCAGGCCGCCGGCGGCGAAGTGCGGGCCGGCCCCGAGCCCTCGCACTTCCAGGCCAATTTCGAGCCGCGCCGGCCCCTGCGCCGCCTGGTGGGCACCCAGGAGGTCGCCCGCGCGCTCGGCGAGCCCTCGCTGACGCTGATCGACGCCCGCGCAGGGGCGCGCTACCGCGGCGAGGTGGAGCCGCTCGACCCCGTGGCCGGCCACATTCCCGGCGCGCTGAACCGCCCCTTCGCCGCCAACCTGGGCCCGGACGGCCGCTTCAAGCCGGCGCCGCAGCTGCGCGCGGAATTCGAGGAGCTGCTGCAGGGCCGCGATCCGGCCACCGTGGTGCACCACTGCGGCAGCGGCGTGAGCGCCGTGCCGAACCTGATCGCCATGGAAGTCGCCGGCTTCGCCCCCACGGGCCTCTACGCCGGCAGCTGGAGCGAGTGGTGCCGCACGCCGGGACTGCCGGTGGCGAAGGGCTGAGCGCCGGCCGCGCATCCAAGCAAAACGCCAGCCCGCGGGCTGGCGTTTCTCCTTCGGGCAGGGCGGCTTCAGTGCCGGTTGCCGACCGAGCTCTGGGTCGTGGTGTTGGGACTGCCATCGAGCGCGGTACCGCCCGCGCCCATCGCCGTCCCGCTGCCGGCCGGGGAGCTCGCGGCCAGGGCCGCGTTGTCGGTGCCGAGGCCGCCATCGAGGCCCTGGCCCGGCATGGCCTGCTGGCTCGCACCGGCCGTGCCGGTGCCGCTGGCGCCGACGACCGCGTCGCCGCCGGAGGAACCCGGATGCGGCTGCGAGCCGGCGATGCCGGAAGGCCCGCCGGGCGGGCTGTCCGGCGCCGCGGGCCGCACGACTTCCGCCGTGTTGCCGCTGCCCGGACTGCCCGGCGCATTCGCGTTCGTGTCGACCTGCTTGCTGCAGGCCCCCAGCGCCAGCGCGCAGGCAGCCGCCACGATCGCGATGGTGCCGGACGCGCGTGCCATCACTGGGTCGTGGTGGTGTTGCTGGGCATGCTGGACGACGGGCTCATGTCGGTGCTGGAGCCCGGCGTGGTGGTCGTGCTGCTGGCGGAGCCCGTGGTGCCCATGTCGGTGCTCGTGCCCGGCGTCGTGGTGCTGCCCGCGCCCATCGAGGTGCCGCTGCCGGTCGTGGTGTCGGTGCTGGGCGGCATCGTGCTGGCGGTGCTGCTGCTGGTGTCGCTCGGCGTGGTGGTCGTCGAGGGCTCGGTGCTCGAGGTGGTGGACGACGAGCTGGTGCCTTCGTCGTTCTTGCTGCACGCGCTCAGCGACAGGGCAGCCATCAGGGCCAGGGCAGCGCATTGCGCGATCGGAGACTTGATCATCAGGGAACTCCTTGAGGGGTTGTTTCGATGTGACTCGAGAGAGGCATGACAGCGTTCCCGCTGCCTGCGGCTCACTTTAGTGGGGGGTGGCCCGCCCCATGTCGTCTGGCACTGTCGAAGGCTGTAGGACTAGGCACGGCCGTGGCAGGCATTTTCACAAGCGTTACGTCGCGGAACTCAGGCGGGGGGCGAACGCCATGGCATCTGCCCGCAGCGCTTCGGGCGCCGCACGCAATTCGTCGCGGCGCGCGCTGATCGCGCGGCCGAGCGTCTGCAGGTCGAGTTGCGCCGCCAGCGCGCGGTTGAACACCAGCTCGCGCTGGGCGCGCACGTGCTGCTCGAACGAGCGGGCCAGCAGGGCCATGCGGGTCTCGTGCAGCGCGTCCGCGGGCGCGGTGCAGAGGATGCTGGCGATGTGCGCGCGCTGCCGCACGTGCAGCTCCTCGGTGTCCTCGCCCAGCTGCGGATCGCGGAGTGCCTCGCGCATGGCGGGGTGGAACAGTTCCTCCTCCAGCTTGGCGTGCAGCGTGAGCTCCAGGCAGATCTCCTCGGCCAGCGCGCGCCGCTGCAGCGGTGCGGCGTTGCCGCGCACCAGCTCGTGCCAGGACTGCAGCAGCGCGTGCATCGCGAGGTGGTCGGCGTCGAGCAGGTCGATCGCGTCCGGCGTCTTCTTCTTGCGCATGCTGCGCCCCTTCAGGGCTTGCCGCTGGTTTCGGCCTTGGTCTTGGCGAACTGCTTCATCACCGGGGCCGCCGGCGAGCCGCGGTTGCCGCCGGTGGGCTGCGGCTGCAGCTGCTTCGCGTCCTGCTCCTGCCGGGGAGCGCGTGCCGCGCGGGGGCTGCCGCTGCGGCCCGAAGGGGATTTGGGTGGAGTGCTCATGGTCGCCTCCACTGTAGGCAGCAGCGAGCCGTCCAGCCTGTAGTCGGCTGCGGCTCGCGGATGTAGGAAGGGGGTGCGAAGCGGCGCTCTACAGCCGCCCCAGTGCCGCCATCAGTGCCTTGCGCACCGTCGGGAACTGGTGGACGTCGCTGTGGCCGGCGCCCGTCACGCGCACCAGCTCCGCCGAGCGCATGGCGCTGCACAGCGTTTCGCTGTGGTGGATCGGGATCAGTTCGTCCTTCTCGCCGTGGATCAGCATCACCGGGCCGAGCAGCTTGGCGGCATGCTCCAGCGTGTGCAGCGGATAGCGCAGCACCTGCACCGGCACCCACGGATAGAGCTCCGCGGCCAGTGCCTTCATGCTGCTGTAGGGCGACACGAGCAGCGTCAGGTCCGGCGCGTGGCCGTCCGAGCACAGCCGGGCCGCCAGCCCCGCCGCCAGGCCGGTGCCGAGCGACTGGCCGGAGATCACCACGCGCTTGCCGGCATACCTCGGCGCCACGTGGTTCCACACGGCCTCGACGTCGGCGCGCAGTTGCAGCTCGCTCTCGATCTCGCCGCCACTCTTGCCGAAGCCGCGGTAGTCGAACATCACCACGTCGAAGTTGGCCTGCCGGAACGCGTCGAGGTCCACGAACCACTTCTTCAGGTTGCCGGAGTTGCCGTGCAGGAAGAAGAACACGCCGCGCGGGTCCGGCAGCCGCAGGTGGGCGCACGAGAGCCGCGCGCCGGGCACGTCGACGAGGAACTCGGAGGTGTCCGGATCATGGCAGATCGGCTCGTCGGGCGGCAGCTTGTCGGGCTCGAACAGCAGCCGCTCCTGGCGGAAGTAGAGCCAGCCCACCGCGCCGGCGTAGAGGGCCCCGATGGCCAGCAGGACCGCGGCGGAGAACAGGGCGTAGACCATGTTGCCTCCGCCGCGCAGCGTCTTACCGACGACGTTTGGCATCGGGATCGCTCGGTCCGTTGCGGTCGGACATGCCGGCGTTCGGCGCGCCCAGGTCGCCCGCGTCGCTCGGGTTCTTCTCGTTCCAGGTGCGGCCGGCGCCGGTGACCTTGCCGCGCGGATGGACCATGTCGGTGCCGTCGTCGAAGTCCAGCGTGCCGCCGGCCGAGGCGCGCTCGTCGGCCGCGCCGGTGTCGCGCTCGTTGACGCCGGAGGGCGCCACCAGGTCCGGCTGGCGGTCGCTGGTCACGCCGACCTTGCCCGGGCCGTCGCCGCGGTAGTCCTGCGCGGAGGGCGATTCGGTGGTCAGCGGCATGCCCTTCTCGTCGCCGGCGCGGGGGCGGTCGCCCAGGCGGCCGCCGGTGTCCGGCGCGTCGCCGGTGCCTTGCGACGAGGCCTGTCCGCCGGTGACCTTGCGGCCGACGTCGGGAGAGGGGCGGTCCTGGTCCTTGCGCGGAATCCCGTCTCGGGATTGTTCCTGGTTGGGCATGGCGGACTCCTTTGCTGCTGTCAGGGGCAGGCGCGTGGCCTGCATGCCATCAGTGTTGACCATCCCTCCACGGCCGACCTGTCGGGTTTGCCCGGGGTCTTGCGTAGGAGGCTGGCGCGGCGCGCGTCAGGCGACGGCAGGGCCGGGGGCGGCCGTCAGGATTCCCGGTAGAGGGCGTGCAGCCGCTCCCGTTCCCGCGGACCGAGCGCCAGCCCCGTGCGGAAATAGGCCTCCAGCGAGCCGTAGGAGCGGTCGACCTCCTCGAAGGCGGCGCGCAGGAACTCCGGCTGCACCCGCCACAGCACCACCATGGCCTCGCGCGAGAGGCCCAGGCGCGACTCCTGCGGCAGCACCAGGCGCTCGTTGGTGAGCAGGTAGTCGTGCATCACCTCCTCGTCGCTGGCGCCCACGGCCTTCAGCAGCAGGGCGGCGGCGAAGCCGGTGCGGTCCTTGCCGGCGGTGCAGTGGAAGACGGTGGGCTCGCCGGAGGCCAGCAGGTGGGCGAAGAAGTCCGCGAAGCGCGCGGTGTTGTGGCGCACGAATCCGCGGTAGGTGTCCTGCATGTGCGCGGTGATGTCAGCCGGCGACAGCCGCTGGCCGGCCGCGAGCAGCGCGCCGAGCTTCTGCACGATGGTGGGCTCGATCGGCAGCGAGTGCACGGCCACGCCGGGCAGCCGGCACACCGCCGCAGCGCGTTCCTGCACGCCGCGGAAGTCGAGCACGCGGGTGATGCCCAGGGCAGCGATCTCGCGCGCGTCAGCGTCGTCGAGCGCGCCGAGGTGGTCGGAGCGGTACAGGTTGCGCAGCGCGCCGCCCGCCTCGCGGGCGCCGACGCGGCGGAAGTTGGCGACGGTCGGGATGTTGATCCGGGACGACATGGGGGGCAGGTTCTGGTTCTCGGTCTGGTCTTCCTGGAGTATGTCGCGGATGCCATCTTCGTCCGCCGCTTCGCG
>NZ_DASSVG010000586.1:0-8941 GCF_035706265.1 Ramlibacter sp.
AAGGCCGTGGCCTGGTCATCGGCGGCGACGGCGAACACCGGCTCGCCGCGGTAGCGCACCCGCTCGCGCGCCAGAGGCCATTCGTTCTGGGTGATCGGGATCACGCCGTAGGGGGCGCTGAAGTCCTCGCCGGTGATCACGGCGCGCACGCCGGGCATCGCCAGGGCCGCGCTGGCGTCGATGGCGCGGATGCGCGCGTGCGCCACCGTGCTGCGGGCGATGGCGCCCACCAGGGTCGGGCCGACCGGCAGGTCGGCGGTGTAGCGGGCGCGGCCGGTGACCTTCTCCACGCCGTCGATCAGGGGCGTGCGCACCCCGATCGAATGGGTGGGCGGCGCTGCGGGGCGGGCGGGAGCGTGCACGTCCTTCATGGGGTGGCCTCCGCGGCGGCCTGCACCGCCTCGATGATCTTGGTGTAGCCGGTGCAGCGGCACAGGTTGCCGGCCAGCGCCTCCTTGATCTGTTCCTCGCTAGGGTGCGGCACGCGCCGCAGCAGGCCTTCGGCGGCCATCACCATGCCGGGGGTGCAGATGCCGCACTGGGTGCCCAGCTGCTCGTGGAAGGCCTGCTGCAGGGCGCTCATGCGGCCGCCGCGCACCTGGCCTTCGATGGTCTCGATGGCCTGGCCTTCGACCGTGGCCGCGAGCGTCAGGCAGGCCAGGCGCGGCTGGCCGTCCACCAGCACCGTGCAGGCCCCGCATTCGCCGCCGTCGCAGCCCTGCTTGCTGCCGGTCAGGCCCAGCGTCTCGCGCAGCACCTCCAGCAGCAGTGCGCCGTGGGCGGCGGCGATCTCGCGCACCCGGCCGTTCACCGTCAATTTCAACAAGCGCGTCGGCATCTCAGGCTTCCTTCTTGCGCAGGTCGCGCACGCGCACGGCCTTGCCCTGCGAGCGGGCGACGGCGCCCGGATCCAGCACGGTGACCCGGGTGCTGATGCCGCACTGCACCTTGACCGCATGCGCCAGCTCGCGGGCGAGCCCGTTGTAGGTGGCGCGGTCCACGCCCGGCTGGGCCTCGACCTCGACCTGCACCTCGTCCAGCACGCCTTCGCGCGTGACCACCAGCTGGTAGTGCGGCGCCAGCTGCGGCCGCCCGACGATCACCGCCTCCACCTGCGAGGGATAGACGTTGACGCCGCGGATGATCAGCATGTCGTCGTTGCGGCCGGTGATGCGCAGGATGCGCGCGTGGGTGCGGCCGCAGTCGCAGGGCGCCGTGGTGATGCGGGTGATGTCGCGCGTGCGGTAGCGGATCATCGGCAGCGCCTGCTTGGTCAGCGTGGTGATCACCAGCTCGCCGGCCTCACCCTCGGGCACCGGCTTGCCGGTCTCGGGGTCGATCACCTCGAACAGGAAGTGGTCCTCCCACCCGTGCAGCCCGTCGCGGTGCTCGCACTCGCAGGCCACGCCGGGGCCCATGATCTCCGACAGGCCGTAGATGTCGACGGCTTTCAGGCCGATGCGGGCCTCGATCTCGGTACGCATCGCGGCGCTCCAGGGCTCCGCGCCGAACAGGCCGACGCGCAGCTTGCCCATGCGCAGGTCGATGCCCTGGTGCTCGGCCGCCTCGGCGATGGCCAGTGCGTAGGAGGGCGTGGAGCACAGCACCGTCGCGCCGAAGTCCTGCATCAGCGTGACCTGCCGTTCCGTGGCGCCGCCCGAGACCGGGACGACCACCGCGCCCAGGCGCTCGGCACCGTAGTGCGCGCCCAGGCCGCCGGTGAACAGTCCGTAGCCGTAGGCGTTGTGCACGACGTCCCCGCGGCGCGCGCCGGCCGCGTGGAAGGAGCGGGCCATCAGGTCGGCCCACTGGTCCAGGTCCTGCGCCGTGTAGCCGACCACCGTGGACTTGCCGGTGGTGCCGGAGGAGGCGTGCAGCCGCGCGAGCTCTCCCACCGGGCGGGCGAACAGGCCGAAGGGGTAGTGGTCGCGCAGGTCCGACTTGAGGGTGAAGGGCAGCAGGCCGACGTCGTCGATCGTGCGCAGGTCGCGCCCGCGCACGCCGGCGGCCTCCATGCGGCGGCGGACCGTCGGCACGTTCGCGTACGCGTTCTCGATGGTGTCGCGCAGGCGGCGCAACTGGAGGGCGCGCAATTGCTCGCGCGGCATGGTCTCCAGTTCAGGGTGCAGGTAGCGCGCGGGCGCGCTGGTTTCGATGGGGCGGATGACGGCGGCCAATGGTCACTCCTTGACGAGGGCGGTGCGCGGCACGCCGCGCACGGGCATGCGCGGCAGCGAAAAGCCTTGCTGGTAACCCGTGCGGGTGACCAGCGTGAACTTGAACCAGCCGCCGGCAAAGGCGGCCAGCAGGCCGGCGGCGGCGAGCAGCGTGGCCTGCAGCAGCGGGAGCGATCCCGTGAGCGCGGCGAGCGCCAGCGCGGCAAGGGGGGCGGCGGTGCCGGCCCAGAGCAGCACGGGCGCCTGCGCATCGATGGCGCGCAGGGCCGGCAGCGGTGCGTCCTGGCCCAGGCGCACGCGCCACAGCCGCCAGAGGCCCGCGCGGGCCAGCACCAGCGCCGCGAGCGGAAGGGCGAGCAGCAGCGAAGGCCGCGCCCAGGCGCCGAGCAGCCAGAGCAGGGCGAGTCCTTCCGTGAGGCCCGTGAGCACCAGCAGGGGCACGGTGAGCGGATGGCGCCAGGCGGGGATGCCGCGGGCGGCACCGAGGATGCGGGCCTGGCAGTACAGGAACACGAGCGCGGTCAGCGCCGTCGGCCACGCGCGCCAGTGCATGCCCAGGACCAGGCCGAGCCCCAGCGCGAACAGCACGACCGCCGCCAGCGCCTCGCGCGACATCCACGAGGTGCGCAGGTGCACCAGCACGTTGGGCGCGCGCAGCGGCCGGCCGATCTCCAGCCAGACGAAGAAGAGGCCGAGCCCGACCAGCCCCATGCCGGCCAGCACCAGCGGCACGCGCAGCACCTCGGTCGCACACACCGCGCCGAAGAAGGCCAGGCCCGAGCCGGCGCCGCCGCAGACGAAGTTGCCGGCGGCCCGCCAGTCCCAGTGCGGCTGCGGCCGCTGCAGGTGGCGCGTGTTCATGGCTTGCGATCCCACAGGTAGTGGAAGCCGGGGCCGGTGCCCAGCTCCTCGTTGATGCGGAAGTGCTCGTGCTTCGCCAGCAGCTGCGAGACGTTGCTCTGCGAGTCCTCGAGGTCGCCGAAGTGCAGCGCCTCGGCGATGCAGGAATTGACGCAGGCCGGCGTCGCCTCGGGGTCCACGCCGGGCTTGAGGCCCTTGGCGGTGCCGGCATCGATGCGCTCGACGCAGAAGGTGCACTTGGTCGCCACCTGGCGCTTGGCCGCGTCGTCGCGCAGCGCTTCGTTCTGCGTCGGCTCCTTGCCGTACGCGAACACGCCGGCCGGCGCCAGGAAGCGGGCCTGGTAGGGGCAGGCGACGGTGCAGTACGCGCAGCCGATGCACAGGTCGTAGTCGATGGTGACGATGCCGTCCTCGCGCTTGCGGGTGGCGGTGGTGGGGCAGACGTCGGCGCAGGGCGGCTCGTCGCAGTGCTGGCAGCCCATGGGAACGAAGGCGCGCTGCACGTCGGGGTACTCGCCCATCTCGATGTCCAGCACGCGGCGCCACTGCACGCCGGGCGGCGTGGCGTTGGCGTGCTTGCAGGCGGCGGTGCAGGTCTGGCACCCCACGCAGCGCCGCAGGTCGGCGACCATGGCCCAGCGGGTCATTTGAAATCCTCCCCCAGGCTCCGCACTGTGTGCTCCGCCTCTCCCCTCCGCAAGCGGAGGGGGCCCGCGCCTTCGGGCGGCCGTGCGGCGCTCATGCTTTCTCCTTCGCGCGCTGGAGCGTCACGCGCACCAGGTCGGCACCGGAGCCGGTGGCGTCGGTGAGGTCCATGCGCATCGGCGTCAGCGCGTTCATGCTGGGCACGTCGAACTCCTTGGCCAGCGGCGTGGCCCAGTGGCCGAACTGGCCGATCGCCAGCAGCGTGTCGGGGCGGATGCCCTGGCGCAGCACGGCCCGGCCGCTGATGCGCGCGCGCGGCGTCGAGACTTCGATCGGGTCGCCCTCGGCGATGCCCAGTTCAGCCGCCGTCCGCGTATTCATGATCACGCCGCGGTGGCCTGCGATGTTGTCGGCCACCTCCTTGATCATCTGCATGCCGACGTTGCCGCCCCAGGCGTATTGCATGCTGCGCGCCGTGATTAGCCAGAAGGGAAAGTCCTTGCCGCAGCCGCCTTCCTTCTCCAGCGCCGCCACCCAGGGCTTGCCGAAGTCCTTGCAGGCCGGCAGGGCCTGGTATTCCTTCAGCTGCTCGTCCCACCACGCCATGCCGTTCTCGTGCAGGCGGCGGCCCAGCTCCACGCCGACGCGGGCGAGGCGCTCCTGGTAAGGCAGCTCGTAGCGCAGGCCGCGCTCCACCATGGTGGGATGGAGGTACCACTCGCTGCGCGGGAAGGGCCGGGTCGCGAGGCCGTGCTCCTTCCACCAGTCGAGGCCATGCTGCTCGGCGCCGTCGGTGAGTTCGGAACTCGCTGCGCGGCAGATCGCGTCCCAGACCGCGTCGCGCTCGGGGGCCTGGTCGGTGGGCAGCGAGAAGTCGCCGTGCGGGCCCTTCAGCGGCACGCCGCCGGCGCCCTTGTTGATCGAGCGCACGTAGCCTTCGATCAGGCCCGTGCGGGCCGCCAGTTCGGTGGCGACCTCGGTGAAGTCGCGCGCCTGCCCACGGGCCTGCACCACCGGCTGGCGCAGCGCGAAACCCTGGTGGTCCCAGAACTGCTCGACGTACTTGGTGCCGCCGATGCGGATCAGCTGCAGGCTTTCCAGGTCCACCGCGTCGGGCAGCAGCACGTCGGCGAAGTGGTTGGTCTCGTCGCGCGTGTAGGCGAAGGCCACCACGAAGGGGAAGCGCGCCATCTTGTCGGCCAGCGCCGCCGTGTCCCAGAAGGAGATCGCCGGGTTGGTGCGGTAGACGAACCACACGTCCGGGAACGTCACGCGCGGCAGGCCGGTGGGCGTGGCGTCCAGGAACATCCAGGAGAAGTGCGTCGGCCCCAGGGCCTGGCTCCAGGGACCGTCGCTCGCCAGCGGCACCATGGTGCGGTAGGCGTTGCGGATGTTGGGCCGCGCCGACCAGTGCTGCTTGTCGGTGGGATTGAGCGCGAAGTGCATGAAGCCGTCGGCGCCGGGCTTGGCGCTTTCCAGCCGCTGCGACATCGGGCGGGCCAGCCGCACGGTGGTGCCGATGGTGCCGCCCGGCACTTCGAGCGCGCCGACCAGCGTGGCGAGCATGGTGCGGGCCCAGCAGCATTCGTAGCCGCCCCAGCCGTTGTTGACCGTCTTGCCCAGCGTGACGGCCACCGGCCGGTAAGGCATCTTCTTGCCGTCGATCTCGATGGTCTCGCCGACGCAGGCGTGGGCGAGGTATTCGTCGGCCACCTGGCGGATGGTCGCGGCCGGCACGTCGCAGACGCCCGCCGCCCACTCCGGCGTGTACGGTGCCATGTGCTGCACCATGCGGGTGAAGGCGGTCTGCCCCAGCAGGCGGCCTTCGGCCAGCAGCTCGCCGTCGGCGCCGATCTCGATCGCATCGACCTCGTAGCCGCCTTCCAGCGCCTCGCGGATGCCGGGCGTGTCGTGGGGGCAGGCGCGGCCGGTGTTCAGGTCCCACACCAGCGGCTTGCGGCTTTCCGGCTCGCGCAGGAAGTAGCCGTTGGGCCCCACGAGGTAGGGCGAGCCGGTGCGCTGCGCCAGGAACGGCAGGTCCAGCGCCTCGCGCGGCGCCTCGTGCAGCATCACGTGGATCAGCGCGAACAGGAAGGCGGCATCGCTCTTGGGCTTGATCGGGACCCACTGCGCCGAGCAGGCCCCGGTGACCGACAGGTGCGGCTCCACCTGCACCCGCTTCATGCCGCGGGCGCGGGCGCGCGAATGGCGCCAGATGCCGGCCACGCCGCCCGACGCCTCGATGTTGGAGCCGCAGGAGATCAGGTAATTGCACAGCGGCGTATCGGCCGAGACGATGAAGGCGCGGTGCCAGTACTCGCCGTACAGGTGCTCCGAGTGGTAGCACTTGACGCCCTGGCCGGAGCCGAAGCCCATGTCCACCGGCCCCCAGGCCGCGAGGAAGGCCGGGAAGGTGCCCATGTACGACTGGGGCGTGCCGCCGCCGCCGAAGCTGGCCGCCACGCGCGGGTAGCCGGATTCGTCGGTGAGGCCGGTCGCGCGGATCGCGTTGAGCTTGTCGGCGATCAGCGTCATGGCCTCGTCCCAGGAGATCGGGACGAAGCCGGGGTCCTCGTTGCGGCCCTTGCGCGGGTTGGTGCGCTTCATGGGCGTGAGGACGCGGTTCGGGTTGTACGTCTTCTGGATCAGGCCGAAGGCCTTCACGCACACCTTGCCGCCGCCCGGGTGCACGGCCGCGGCGCAGAAGTTCGGCTCCACCTCCGTGGCCACGCCGTCCTGCACCTTGACGGTGAGCAGGTCGGGGCCGGCCACGCACTGGTAGCAGTACGTGGGCACCCGGCGCGTGGCGGCCGCGACGGTCATGCGACCCCCACGCTTGTCACTTCGTGTACTGCGCTGCCCCCCGAGGGGGCCTTCGCGCCTTCGGGCGGCCGTGCGGCGCTCACGCCAACCCCGCCTTCTTCGCCTTCTCGGCGAGGCGCTGCTCGGTCGCGGCCGTGTCCACGACGAAGCGGTTGTGCACGGCGCGGCAGATCGTGTCGACGCCGTCGCTGCCGGTCACGGTGAAGGTGACGGCGCGCTTGTTGACGGCGGTGATCTCCACTTCGAGCGTGATCGGCATGCCGAGCAGCGAGGCCGCCAGGTGGTCGAGTTCGACGCGGGTGCCGACCGAGTCCTCGCCGGCATCGAGGTGCTGCAGCAGCAGGTTGCGGCAGGCGACCTCGATGTCGCGCACCAGCATGGGAGTGGCATAGACGCGGGCCTTCTCGCCCATGAAGTCGATGGTGCGGTCGCGCGTGACTTCGAGCTGGGCGGTGGTCTTGAGGCCGGGTTGGAGGCTGGCTTTCATGGGGGTCTTTCCTTCAGGCGGATCCGAGGTAGGCGCGCTGCACCTGGCGGTCGTGCAAGAGGTCGCGGGCGCTGCCTTCGAGCACGATGCGGCCCGTCTCCATGACGTAGCCGCGGTTGGCCACGCCGAGCGCGGCGCGGGCGTTCTGGTCGACCAGCAGGATGGTGGTGCCCACCTTGCCGAGCGCGGAGATGCGGGAGAAGATTTCCGCCACCAGCCGCGGCGCGAGGCCCATGCCGGGCTCGTCCAGCAGCAGCAGGCGCGGGCGCGCCATCAGCGCGCGGCCGATGGCCAGCATCTGCTGCTGGCCGCCGGAGAGGTTGCCGGCCAGCTCGCGGAACTTGTCGCGCAGGATCGGGAACAGGTCGAGGATGGGATCGAGGTGGTCGGCGCTGCCGCGGGCGAAGGCGCCGAGCCGCAGGTTGTCTTCCACCGTCATGGGCGCGAACACCTGGCGGCCCTCGGGCACCTGGATGATGCCGGCCTGCACGCGCTGGCGCGCATGCAGCTTCAGCAGGTTCTGGCCCTCGAATTCGATGCTGCCGCCGCTGGCGGGCTGCACGCCGGAGATCGTGCGCAGCAGCGTGGTCTTGCCGGCGCCGTTGGCGCCCACGATGGCGACCAGCTCGCCCGCCTCGATGCGCAGGTTCACGCCCGCGAGCGCGGGGATGCGGCCATAGCGGCTGGCGAGCGCCTTGACTTCAAGCATGGGCCGCCTCCGCTTCGTTCGCCGCTGCGGGCTCGGCGTTGCCCAGGTAGGCCTCGATCACGTCCGGATGGCTGGACACCTGCTGCGGCGTGCCTTCGGTGAGCTTGCGGCCGTGGTCCAGCACCACCACGTGGTCCGACACGCCCATCACGAGCGCCATGTTGTGTTCGACCAGCACGATGGTGGTGCCGCCTTGCGCGAGGCGGTGGATCAGCGCGTCGATTTCGCGCGCCTCGGTGGCGTTGAGGCCGGCCGCCGGCTCGTCCAGCAGCAGCAGGCGCGGCTCGGTGGCGAGCGCGCGGGCGATCTCCAGCCGCTTGAGCGCGCCGTAGGGCATGGCGTCGGCGCGCGTGTCCTCCTGCCCGCACAGGCCCACCAGCCGCAGCAGCTCGCGGGCCGCCTGGCGTGACTCGGCTTCGCCGCGCTGCAGCGCCGGCGTGCGCAGCAGGGCGGCGGTGAGCGAATGGCGCTCGCGCAGGTGCCGGCCCGTCATCACGTTCTCCAGCGCCGTCATGTTGAAGAACACCTGCAGGTTCTGGAAGGTGCGGGCGATCCCGGCGGCGGCGAAGCGGTGCGCCGGCTGGCCGGCGAGCTCGCGGCCTTCCAGCGCGATGCTGCCGGTGTCGGGCCGGTAGATGCCGCTCAGCATGTTGATCAGGCTGGTCTTGCCGGCGCCGTTGGGGCCGATGATCGAGTGCACGGCGCCGCGCTCGAAGCGCAGGTCGACGTCGGCGATCGCCTTCAGGCCACCGAAGGACTTGCAGAGGCCGTTCACTGCCAACAGCGTCATTGCGGCCTCCCGCCCCACCAGCGCGCCAGCGTGGGCACCAGGCCCTGCGGGAACAGCACCATGGTGGCCACCAGCACGGCGCCGAAGACCATCATCTCGTAGTCCTTCAGCACCGTGAGCAGCTGCGGCAGCACGGTCATCACGGCCGCACCGACGACGGCGCCGAACACCGAGGCCATGCCGCCGAAGACGACCATGATCACCAGCTCCACCGAGTGCAGGAAGGTGGCCTTGGCCGGCGTGATGAAGCCGGCGTAGTGCGCCGTCAATGCTCCGGCCAGCGCGGCGAGCACGGCCGACAGCGTGAACACCTGCAGCTTGAAGCGCGCGCAGTCGATGCCCAGCGTCTGCGCCGCCACCTCCGAGCCGTGCAGGGCGCGCAGCGCGCGGCCGTTGGGCGAGTCGATCAGGTTCAGGGCCAGCCACACCGTGGCCACCAGCAGCGCGCC
>NZ_DASSVG010000587.1:0-5381 GCF_035706265.1 Ramlibacter sp.
CCGCAAAACCATGCCCACCTTGCCCTGCTGCACGAAGGCGTTGACGCGAAAGCGCCCCACGCCCGGCGGCGCGATGGCGAAGTTGCACTCCTTGGTGCGCTCGAACTCCGCGGCCTGCTTGTCGTTCATGATCGAGCGGGCCAGCGCCAGCGTGTGTCCGGCCGACAGCGGCTGCGGCGACACCTTGGTCACCTTGCCGTCGACCTTGATCGCCGGCGGGAATTCCGCCGTGATGAACAGGTCGCTGCCGTTGCGCCCGATCATCAGCTTCAGCAGGTCGTTGATGAACTTGGTTGCCTGATCGCGTTCCATGGTGGCGCGCCTTCCTTATCCGGGGAAATTCTCGGGGATCTTGGCCTTGCTGCGCGCTTCGGCCGGGGTGATCATGTTGCGCTTCACCAGGTCCGCCAGGTTCTGGTCCAGCGTCTGCATGCCGACGCTGTTGCCCGTCTGGATCGCCGAGTACATCTGTGCCACCTTGGCTTCGCGGATCAGGTTGCGGATGGCGGAGGTGCCGAGCATGATCTCGTGCGCCGCCACCCGGCCGCTGCCGTCCTTGGTCTTGCACAGGGTCTGCGAGATCACGGCCTGGAGCGACTCCGACAGCATCGCGCGCACCATCTCCTTTTCCTCGGCCGGGAAGACGTCGATGATCCGGTCGATGGTCTTGGCCGCGCTCGAGGTGTGCAGCGTGCCGAACACCAGGTGGCCCGTTTCCGCCGCCGTCATCGCCAGGCGGATCGTCTCCAGGTCGCGCATTTCGCCCACCAGGATGCAGTCCGGGTCCTCCCGCAGGGCCGAGCGCAGCGCGTTGGCGAAGGAGAGCGTCATCGGGCCCACCTCGCGCTGGTTCACCAGGCACTTCTTGGATTCGTGCACGAATTCGATCGGGTCTTCCACCGTCAGGATGTGGCCGTACTCCGTCTCGTTCAGGTGATTGATCATGGCCGCCAGCGTGGTGGACTTGCCCGAGCCGGTGGGGCCCGTCACCAGCACCATGCCGCGCGGCTTGAGCGCGAGGTCGGCGAAGATCTTCGGGGCGTTGAGCTGCTCCAGCGTCAGGATCTTGGAGGGAATGGTCCGGAACACGGCGCCGGCGCCGCGGTTCTGGTTGAAGGCGTTGACGCGGAAGCGCGCCAGGCCCTCGATCTCGAACGAGAAGTCGCACTCCAGGAACTCTTCGTACTGCTTGCGCTGCGAGTCGTTCATGATGTCGTAGACCATCGCGTGGACCTGCTTGTGGTCCATCGGGTCGACGTTGATGCGGCGCACGTCGCCGTGCACGCGGATCATCGGCGGCAGGCCGGCGGAGAGGTGCAGGTCCGACGCCTTGTTCTTCACGCTGAACGCGAGCAGCTGGGTAATATCCACGAATCCCTCGTACTTCCTCTTCTGGAATGGTCATCCAGGCGCGAGCCCCGCGCTGCCTGGGCCGAACCATTATGACGACGATCGCAGCCAACCTCCAGACCGTGCGTGAGCGGATCGCAAGCGCCTGTACAGCCGCCGGACGCGACGTGAACGAAATCACGCTGCTTGCCGTCTCCAAGACCTACGGGCCCGACGCGGTGCGCGTCGCGCATGCGGCCGGCGCCACGGCCTTCGGCGAGAACTACATCCAGGAGGCGGTGGAGAAGCAGGCCCTGCTGGGCGACCTCGACGTCGAGTGGCACTGCATCGGGCCGATCCAGAGCAACAAGACGCGGCTGGTGGCGGCCCACTTCGACTGGGCGCAGACGGTGGACCGGCTCAAGATCGCGCAGCGGCTGGCGGAGCAGCGGCCGGCGGAGCTGCCGCCGCTCAACGTGTGCATCCAGGTCAACGTCGACGGCGGGGCGAACAAGTCGGGCGTCGCGCCCGAAGAGGCACTGGCGCTGGGCCGCGCGATCCTGGAGCTGCCCCGCCTGCGCCTGCGCGGGCTCATGAGCATTCCCGAGCCGGCCGAAGGCTTCGCCGCCCAGCTCGTGCCGCACCAGCGCGCCCGCGAGCTGTTCGAGCAGCTGCGGCGGGAGGGTTTGCCGCTGGACACGCTCTCGATGGGCATGACGGAGGACCTGGAAGCGGCGATCGACGCCGGCAGCACGATGGTGCGGGTCGGCACCGCGATCTTCGGCCGCCGGAGCTATCCCGCCTGAGTCGCCGCGCAGGCCCGAAACCTTCGCACTACACCCCGCGGGCGCCCGGATGGTTCACCATCCGGTTCACCATGTCCGCCCAACGCCTGCCCTTCCCCTACCGGCCCGAGGCCGAGGTCGTCGCCCGGCGCCTGCAGGCGCTGCAAGGCGCGCTGGACTGGGCCGCCGCCGCCCTGGTCGCGACGCCCTGGGTGCGCGGCGTGCGCCGCCACCCGCCGCCCTTCTGGGCCATGGAAAGCCTGCTGAAGGAGTACCCGATCTCCAGCGCCGAAGGGCTGGCGCTGATGCGGCTGGCGGAGGCGCTGTTGCGGGTGCCGGACGCGGAAACGGCGATCGCGCTGACCGCCGACCAGCTCTCGCGGGCCGACTTCGAAGGCAGCCCCGACAGCGCGCTGGCCCGCCTGTCCTCCAGCGCCATCGCGTTGTCCAAGCGCTTCCTGCACGGCGAAGGCGGGCAGCGCGAGAGCGGCCTGTTCGCCCGGTTGGGCGCGCGCACGGTGGTGGCCGCGACCCTGCGGGCCGTGCAGTTGCTGGGGCGCCAGTTCGTGCTGGGGCAGGACATTGCCGAGGCCATGCACGAAGCGGCGGCGGCACGCCGGCGCCAGCCCAACCTGCGCTTCTCCTACGACATGCTGGGCGAAGGGGCGCGCACCGCGCCCGATGCCGAGCGCTACCTGCAGCACTACCGGCAAGGGATCGCCGCCATCGGCGCCGCGGTCGACCCGGCGCAGCCCGTCGAGGCCAACGACGGCATCTCGATCAAGCTCAGCGCGCTGCATCCGCGCTACGAGGCGCTGCAGCGCGAACGCGTGCTGCAGGAGCTGGTGCCGCGCGTGTGGGGCCTGTGCCGCCAGGCCGCCGACTTCAACATCAACCTCACCATCGACGCCGAGGAGGTGGACCGGCTCGAGCTCTCGCTGGACGTGTTCGAGGCGCTGGCGGCGCAGGTGGCACGCGAAACGCCGCAGTGGCAGGGCTTCGGCCTCGCCCTGCAGTCCTACCAGACGCGCGCGCAGGAGCTGGTGGCGCACGTGGCGGAGATCGGGCGCCGGCACGGCCTGCGCCTCATGTGCCGGCTCGTCAAGGGCGCCTACTGGGACGCCGAGATCAAGCGCGCGCAGGAACTGGGGCTGCCGCACTACCCGGTGTTCACGCACAAGCACCACACGGACATCTCCTATCTCGCCTGCGCCAAGGCGATGCTGGAGGCAAAGGACGTGATCTACCCGCAGTTCGCCACCCACAACGCGGGCACCATCGCAGCGATCCTGCAGATGGCGCGGCGCAACGGCGCAGCGTTCGAGCTGCAGCGCCTGCACGGCATGGGCGAGGGAATCTACCGCGAGGTGCTGCACGACCCGCAGGTGGCCTGCCGCGTCTATGCGCCCGTCGGCCAGCACCGCGACCTGCTCGCATACCTCGTGCGCCGCCTGCTGGAAAACGGCGCCAATTCGTCCTTCGTGCACCAGCTCGCCGACGAGTCGGTGGGGCTGGACGAACTGCTGCAGTCGCCGCTGCACCTGGCGCCCGTGTCCTCGCTGCCGCTGCCGCCGGATCTCTACGGCCCGGGGCGCCGCAACAGCGCGGGGCTCGACCTCGCGGTGGCATCGATGCGCGAACCGCTGGAGCAGGCCCTGGCTTCAACGACGGTGCCGATGATGGCGATGACTGATGTCGCCGCCGTGCCCGCGGCGGTCGAGCGCTCGCTGGCGGCCGGCGAGCACTGGGCGCGCACCCCGGTGGAACAGCGCGCCGCCATCCTGCGCAGTGCCGCCGACGCGATGGAGACCGACCTGCCGCGCCTGTGCGCCCTGCTGGTCAAGGAAGGCTTCAAGGCCTGGGGCGACAGCGTGGCGGAGGTGCGCGAGGCGGTCGACTTCCTGCGCTACTACGCCCAGCAGGCCGAACGCCTGCTGCAGCCGGTGGCCCTGCCCGGTCCCACCGGCGAGAGCAACGAGCTGCGCCTCACGGCCCGCGGCGCCTGGGTCTGCATCAGCCCCTGGAACTTCCCGCTCGCGATCTTCACCGGCCAGGTCGCGGCGGCCCTGGTCACCGGCAACACGGTGCTGGCCAAGCCGGCGGAGCAGACCCCGGCGATCGCCGCCGAGGCGGTGCGCCTGCTGCACGGCGCCGGCGTGCCGCGCGACGCGCTGCAGCTGCTGCACGGGCTGGGCGAGACGATCGGCGCCGCGCTGGTCGCCGAGCCGCGCATCGCCGGCGTGGTGTTCACCGGCTCCACCCAGGTCGCCCGCACGATCCAGCGCGCGCTGGCGGCCAAGGAGGGGCCGATCGTGCCGCTGATCGCCGAGACCGGCGGCATCAACGCGATGCTGGTCGACTCCACGGCGCTGCCGGAGCAGGTGGTCGACGCGGTGATGCAGAGCGCCTTCCGCTCCGCCGGCCAGCGCTGCTCGGCGCTGCGCCTGCTGTGCGTGCACGAAGCGATCGCCGACGGCGTGATCGAGATGATCGTGGGCGCGGCACGCGAGCTGGTCACCGGCGACCCGGCCGAATGGCGCACCGACATCGGCCCGGTGATCGACGATGACGCGTTCGCGAACCTGCAGCGCCACCTGCAGCGGTTGCAGCGCGAAGCCAAGGCGCTGCTGCCGCCTTCGCCTTTCGATCCGCGCACGCGGCTGATCACGCCGCAGGCGTTCGAAGTGGCGGGCGTGGAGCACGTGAAGCACGAGATCTTCGGCCCGGTGCTGCACATCGCGCGCTGGGGCGGCGATCCGCAGGCGGTGATCCATGCGATCAACCGGATCGGCTACGGACTCACGCTGGGCATCCAGACGCGCATCGACAGCCGCGCCGAGGCACTGGCGCGCGAGGCCCGCATCGGCAACGTCTACGTCAACCGCAACATGATCGGCGCCGTGGTCGGCGTCCAGCCCTTCGGCGGCGAAGGCCTGTCCGGCACCGGCCCCAAGGCCGGCGGCCCGCACTACCTGGCGCGCTTCTGCGCGGAGCAGACCGTCACTGTGAACACCGCCGCGGCCGGCGGCAACGTTGCGTTATTGACGTGAGCCGCCTCAACCCTTGAGCAGGTTGCGCGAAACGCGCTCCTTCACCGGGTCGCCGAGCAGTTCGTTCGCGCTCGGGAGTTTTCCGTCGTAGGCGCCCAGCACGTCCTGCAGGGCCTGGAGCGTGCGCTGCAGCTGGGCGGCAGCTTCGCCGCGTTGGGCCAGGTCGGCACGCACGTCTTCCAGCGCTCGGAACAGCAGCGCGCGGGTGTTGCCGCGG
>NZ_DASSVG010000588.1:0-2301 GCF_035706265.1 Ramlibacter sp.
CAGGTCCAGGAGAAGCTGAGCGCGGCAGGCCATGAAGTGCAGCCCGACGGCATCATGGGGCCGAAAACGCAGGCGGCGCTGAAGGAGTTCCAGCAGAAGCAGGGCCTGCAGGCGAGCGGCCAGCTCGACCAGCAGACCCTCGCCGCGCTCGGCGTGAGCGAAGGCGCCAGCGCCTCGACAGGCTCATCCGCGGCCGGCGGCTCGGCGGACAAGTCCGGGTCCACGGAGAGCCAGTCGGGCGCGTCGTCCGGCAAGGCGAGCTCCGGCAGCTCGCAGGAAAGCTCCTCGGGCAGCGCTTCCCAAGGCGCGGGCGGCTCGTCCGGCTCCGCCGGCAGCGAATCCTCGCCCAAGAAGTACTGAGCTCGGGAGAGCCAGCAAAAGCGGAGGGCCGTGCTCTCCGCTTTTTTTTGGCCCGTTTGACCGGCGTGAATCCGGGCAACAGAATGTTGTCGAACGCACGTGGATAGGCCGCAGCCCCTGCTGGACCGCAATGCGCGCGCGGCGCTGCCGCTCGGCCGCCAGGTGCTGCTGTACCTCGATCCGTTCGCGCTCTTCATGGACGCGTCGCGCGGAACCGCGGCGCTGCGCAGGCAGGCATTGGCGCACAACCGGGCGATGCGCTGGATGCTCGTGCCTTACCTGAAGCGCTGGGTGGCCATCGGCGCGGCCTCGCTGGCCGGCATCGCCCCGGCGGAAGCCATGGCTTCCGAGAGCACGCTGTCCCTGGTTCCGGCGGCCGCCTTCGCGGTCGGCTTTTGCGTCGCCGCGGCCGTGGCTACGTGCATCGCGGCGGCGTACCTGCTGCTCGGTACGCCGTGCGGGGAAGAATGAGCCGTTGGCCCGCGCTGCTTGCCGCTGCCGTGCTCGCCTGCGGCTGCGCCAGCGTCGAGCAGGAATTCACGCAGGTGAAGGACGCCTGGCAGGGCGCTGCATATGACGAAGTGGTGCAGCGCTGGGGGGCCCCTGCGCGCAGCGCGACGTTGTCGGATGGCCGCCAGACGCATACCTGGATATCGCAGGAAGCGCCGGTGAGCGGCGGCGGGCCCTCGGTGGGCGTAGGCGTGTTCGGCGGCAGCGGCGGCGGCGGTGTCGGCGTGGGCATCGGCTTTCCTTTCGGCATGAGCGTGAACCGCGCCTCCTGCGAGCGCACGCTGACCTTCGAGGACGACGCCGTCGTGGACCAGGCCTGGAGCGGCGATCCGGGCTACTGCAGCTTCTTCAAGCGCAAGCCGTAGGCTCCGAGCCGGCGACTCTTGACCTGCTGCAGGCCGCGGTGCATCGTTCGCGGCACGAAAGGACAACGATGAAGATCGCCGACTCGATGATCGACCTGGTGGGCAACACGCCGCTGGTGCGGATCAACCGGCTGGCCGCCGGCTGCGTCGCGCAGGTGGTGGCCAAGCTCGAGTTCTACAATCCCGGCGCCAGCGTGAAGGACCGCATCGGCGTCTCGATGATCGAGGCCGCCGAGCGCGCCGGCCGGCTCAGGCCAGGCATGGTGGTGGTCGAGCCCACCAGCGGCAATACCGGCATCGCGCTCGCGTGGGTCTGCGCGCTGAAGGGCTACCGCTGCATCATGTACATGCCCGACAGCGTGAGCCGGGAGCGGCGCGCGGTGATCCGCGCCTTCGGCGCCGAGCTGGTTCTCACGCCGGGCGCCGAAGGCGCGATGGGCGCGGTCAACCGGGCGAAGGAAAAAGCCGCTGCGGATCCGCAGACGTACTTCATGCCGGACCAGTTCGGCAACCCGGCCAACCCGGAAGTGCACCGCAGGAGCACCGCGGAGGAGATCTGGCGCGATACCGAGGGCAGGGCGGACGTGCTGGTGTCCGGCATCGGCACCGGCGGCACCATCACCGGCGTCGGCGAGGTGATCAGGAAGCGCAAGCCGTCGTTCAGGTGCGTCGCGGTGGAGCCGGACGCTTCCGCCGTGCTGTCCGGCGGCGCGAAAGGCCCGCACGTGATCCAGGGCCTGGGCGCGGGCTTCGTGCCCGAGGTGCTGAATCGCGCGATCTACGACGAGATCGTGCGCGTCAAGAACGAGGACGCGCTCGAAACTGCGCGCCTGCTCGCGCGGCAGGAGGGCCTGTTCGCCGGCATCTCCTCGGGCGCCGCCATGTGGGCGGCATTGCAGCTCGCCCGGCGCAAGGAGAACGACGGCAAGCTGATCGTTGCAGTGCTGCCTTCCTACGGTGAGCGTTACCTCAGCTCGCCTCTATACGCCGATCTCATGCAGTAGGCCGGTGCACAGCGCAAACAGGGACGGACCCCATTTCGGCCGAAATGGGGTCCGTCCCTGTT
>NZ_DASSVG010000589.1:0-3364 GCF_035706265.1 Ramlibacter sp.
GCCAAGGTGCCGCCGGAGATCGTGCGGCGCATGAACGAGGAAATCAACAAGGCCCTGCAGGTGCCCGAGATCGCGCACAAGCTGTCAGGCCAGGGCATCTCCATCATGGGCGGCAGCACCGAGGCCGCGCTCGCCTTCATCGACAGCCAGATCGACACCTGGGCGGCGGTGGTGAAGGAGAACCACATCAAGCCGGAGTGAGGGCGCTGCTTCGTTCCCTGCAGGCTCACTGGTTGGCTGGGCCGCGGGAAGCGGTGTGGCCTCTGGTCCGGCCCGGAGGGGGTTTGTCCGTCTCCTCCATGTCCCCCGGCGCGGATGGGAACCGGTGCCTGTGATGACAGCGCGCCCGCGCCTCCTCCTTTACTTCCGGAGCCGGACAAACCCCCTCCGGGCCTGCAGCGCGCCATGAATAGCCCGCGGCAGAAACCTGCTCCGCCCACCGCACGCACGGCGCAGCGCTGCGTCACGGTTCGTGGAGGACCGATCGCTCGTCCTCCCACACTGCAGGCGCAGGACGGGTTTGTCCGCCTCCGGAAGTAAAGGGGGAGGCGCGGGCGCGGTGCCATCACGGGCAACGGTTCTCACCCGCGCCGGAGGACATGGAGTGAGGCGGACAAATCCGTCCTGTGCCGGACCGGGTGCAACGAACGCAGCGCGGATAAGACGGAGCGATTGATCTGCCGGGTCCCGCGCCAAGCACGACGTTCACTCCTCCGGCGTAACCCCCAGCGCCAGCAGCAGGCGCGCGACCATGTTGTAGGCGGCGATGGCGGCGGTGATCTCGACCACCTCGGTGGTATCGAAGCGTGCCTGCAGCGCCACGAACAGCGCGTCGTCCACCTTCACGTCGCGCGTCATCTGGGCGGCGTAGCGCGCCGCCAGCGCCTCGTCGCCCGCGATCCCCTGCGGCTCGCCCTGCGCCCCTGCCGCCACCCAGGCCTCGAGCGCATTCAGCGTCGCCTGCGTGCCGCCGGCCGCCAGGTAGTCCGGGCCATGGTGGTGGTATTCGTACTCCGCGCCGGTGATCAGGGCCACGGTGCAGATCCCCAGTTCGCGCAGCTGGCGGCTCGCGCCCAGGCCGGTGCGCACCGCCCCGAGATAGGTGTTCCAGCCGCGGGCCAGCGGCTCGCTCCAGAGCAGGGCGCGGTCCAGGTTCAGCAGCTTGCCGCCGCGGCGCGCCAGGACGGCCTGCACCAGGTCCTGCGGCTGCGGCTTGCGTTCGGGGGTCCAGTCGGGGATGCGCATGGGTCTCCTCAGGGAAAGCCCGGAGCATAAGCTTCTGGTGGCAAGGACGAGCGCGGCTTGCCAGAATGCAGCGTTTTCTTTTTCCAGGAGCCCCAGCTTCATGCGCCTGCCCATCGCCCGCCGCGCCTTCGTCGCGGCCCTGTCCGCCCTCTCGTTCGCCGCCTTCGCCCAGCCCGCCACGGACTGGCCGCAGCATCCCGTCACCATCATCATGACCTTCCCCGCCGGCTCGGGCGTGGACGTGGTCGGGCGCATCCTCCAGGAACCCCTGGGCAAGGTGCTGGGCCAGCCGGTGGTCATCGACTACAAGGTCGGCGCCGCCGGCAACGTCGCCAGCGAGTACGTCTCGCGCGCCAAGCCCGATGGCTACACCGTGCTGTTCGGCACCGCCGCCACCCACGGCGTGAACGCGGCGCTGTACCCCAAGCTGCCCTTCGACGTGGAGGCGGACTTCGTGCCCGTCTCGCCGATCAACGACGTCTCCAACGTGCTCACGATCAACCCCGACGTGATCGACGTGAAGACGCTCAAGGAGTTCGTGGAGACGGTGCGCGCCAACCCCGGCAAGTACAACTACGCCTCCACGGGCAACGGCACCGGCACGCACATGGCGTTCGCCGAGATGAACTCGAAGCTCGGATTGAATATGGTGCACGTGCCCTACAAGGGCGGGCCGGAGGCGATCCAGGCCGTGCTCAAGGGCGAGACCTGCTGCATCATGAACCAGGTGCAGACCGTGCTGCCGCACGCCAAGGCCGGCAAGGTGCGCCTGCTGGCCGTGACCACGGGCAAGCGGGTGCCGGTGGTGCAGGACGTGCCCACCATCGCGGAAAGCGGCTTGCCCGGCACGCAGGGCTTCGACAGCTCCACCTGGTTCGCGCTGTTCGCGCCCAAGGGCACCGACGCCGCGGTGGTCGCCAAGCTGAATGCCGCCGTGCGCCAGGTGCTGCAGCAGCCCGAGATCAAGGGCAAGCTGGAGAGCATGGGCAACACCGTGCGCCTGGAGACCCCCGACCAGTTCCGCGCCACCGTGCGCGCCAACCGCCTGAAGTGGGCGGAGGTGGTGAAGGCGGCAAAGGTGTCGATCCAGTAGGGGCAGCCGAAAGCCAACTTCCGGACGCAAAGGACGCGAAAGATACGCAGAGGACGCAAAAGAGACAAAGCCTTCAAGAGGTTGTCTTTTGCGTCCTCTGCGTACCCTTTGCGTCCTCTGCGTCCGGAAGTCCGCCTTCCGCGGCCTTACCTCTCCCCGGGCGGCACGTACCAGCGCGTCGCCAGCAGCTCCGGCTCCTCCAGCGCCTGCAGGCGCTCCCAATGCTGGTCCGCGTCCGCAACGAACAGGTCGCGGGCGATGGACTGGGCGAGGCGGCCGGCGCCGATCGCCAGGCCGGGGATGTCGCCGGCCAAAGCGCCGTGGCTCATCGTGCTGCCCCAGTTGAACAGGTGGATGGCGGCGAGCGCCTCGGCATGCGCCTCGCCCGCGGGCCGCAGTTCGAAGCCGGCGCCCAGGTAGGGAAAGTGCGCCGCTTCCGGGTGGCGCGCGGCCTGCTCCGGCTGCACGTGGCGCGCCCAGGTGTCGATCGCGCCTGCGTAGCGCGCCAGCTCCGGCCGCTCCAGCAGGTCGACGTCGAAGCCGGTGCCGAAGATCACGGCGTCGAAGCGCTCGCTGCCGGCCGCGGTGGTCACGCGCACGCCATCGCGCTCCGGCAGCACGTCCAGCCAGGGCGCGCCCAGGCGCAGCGTGAACGCCGGCTGGGCGTCGCAGCGCCGCACGGTCTCCCAGGGCGGGGGCACCTGCTCGTCGAAGATGTAGGTGTAGAAGCGCCACTTGCGGGCGTCGTCCAACGATTCGTAGCCGCGGAAGAAGCCGGGAAAGGACGTCCACTTGCTCTTGTTCACCTGCGGCAGGAAGGGGCGGCGCGCGAACAGGTCCACTGCGGCGCCGGCTTCCAGCGCGCAGGCGGCGTTGTCGAAGGCCGAGGCGCCGGCGCCCAGCACGCCGACGCGGCGCCCGCGCAGCGCCTCGAAATCGATCGCGTCGGCGGAATGGAACACGCGGCCCGCGGTCAGCGGATCGTCACGGCGCAAGGAGGGGAAGGACGGCCAGCGCGGGGCCCCG
>NZ_DASSVG010000590.1:0-9341 GCF_035706265.1 Ramlibacter sp.
CGCGCGCGGCGGCTATCCGGGCACTTCGATGAACCAGGTGGCGCAGGCCTGCGGCCTGTCGAAAGCCACGCTGTACCACTACTACCGCGACAAGTACGAGCTGCTGGTGAACATCGCCGAAGGCCACGTCACGCGGCTGCAGGGCATCGTCGACGAGGCGCTGGCGGCGGAGGCCGCGCCCGCGGGGCAACTGCGCCGGCTGATCCGGCGCCTGGTGGAGGAATACGCGAATGCGCAGGATGCGCACCGCGTGCTGACCGAGGATGTGAAGTTCCTCGACCCCGCCGACCGCGAGCGCATCCTCGCCAAGGAGCGCGAAGTGGTGGCGGCTTTCGCGCGCGTGGTCGCCGCGCTGCGGCCCGACCTGCAGCAGGCGGCGCTGAGCAAGCCGCTCACCATGCTGCTGTTCGGGATGGTGAACTGGCTGTTCACGTGGATGAAGGCGGACGGCCCGCTCGCCTACGAGGACCTGGCGCCGGTGGTCACGGACCTGTTCCTCGGCGGCCTGCAGTCGGTCTCGGCGCCGGCCGCGTGCACTGCCGCCGTCTAGCGGGCCCACCGGGCGCCTCAGGCGTCGCTCCGGTCGATCACCGGTTCTTGCGGGCCTTGGCGTACTTGGCCCAGTAGCCGAACTCGTCCTCGTGCACCTCGATGTCGATCTCGTCGATCCGCGCGCGGAGGCGTTCCTGCACGTCGCTTACGGCCTGGTTGTAGATGGCCGGCCCGATCTCCTCGAGGAAGAAGCCGAGCAGCCCCGCAGCGGCGACGTTGCCGATCTTCTCTTCCATGTTCTCGCGGAAGTAGCGCTCGATGGACGCGATCGCCTGCTGGCGCGCTTCCTTGGGCAAGGTGATCATCGGGCCATTCTGCCAAGCCCCCGGGCGCCTGGCGCGGGCGCCGGCGTGCGCACGCTGCAGGCCGGTGCGTCGCGGCCGGCACGCGCTTGCTGATCCACCTCAAGCAGGCGCGAGGCCCGCCCGCTGCGCTGCGGCGCCGGCTGACGTTTGTCAAGACCACCCCGTGCCGCGCGTCGCACACTGGCCTGACATCCACATTGCGTTGGCTCCATGTACTTCTTCATCCTCCTAGGCTGCACTCTTGCCCTGCTCACCATGGTGGCCCTGGTCGACGGCGCCCGCCGGAACGCGCGCGTGCGGGTCGCGTTCGCTGCCGCGGGTCCGAGCCCCGCGCCGGTCGACCCGATCCACGACCGCGTCGCGCGCCTGCTGAAGGGCCCCAAGGAAGACAAGCCCTGCCTGACGCCGGTCGACTGCGTGCAGGAGAACCGCTGCGCCGGGCTGTGCGGCTGCCACTAGGCCGCGCGCGCTGACGCCGGCGCCTGCGCTCCGAGCGCGCGCCGCGCGAGCGCGGCCACCATCGCGGCGAAGACGACCACCACCGTCAGTCCCATCGTCAGCGAGCGCGCCTGCGCGATGAAGCCGATCAGCGGCGGGCCCACCATCATGCCGAAGTAGCCCACCGAGGACACGGCGGCAATGGCGTGCGCCGGCGCGCTGCCCGGCATCTGTCCGGCCGCGCTGAACAGCACCGGCACCACGTTCGAAAAGCCGAGCCCCACGAGGGCGAAGCCGGCCAGCGCCGCCCAGGCCTGCGGCACGGCGAGCGCCAGCGCCATGCCCAGCGCGCCGAGCGCACCGCTCGCGCGCAGCAGGGCCACCGGCGCCATGCGCGCGCGCACGGCGTCACCGGCGAAGCGGCCGGCGGCCATCGCGAGGCTGAAGCTCGCGTAGGCCAGGCTGGCGCTGGCGGCCGGCGCGCCGAGCTCCTGGCGCATGTACAGCACGCTCCAGTCGTACATGGCGCCCTCGGCGATCAGGCCGACCGCCGCGAGCAGCCCCACCAGCGCGAGCGGCCCGCGCGGCAGGCTCAGCTTCGGGGTCTCGGGGTGCGCCACGCGGTTCTGGCGCAGCATGAAGCGGCTGGCGGCCAGCGCCAGCAGCCCCAGCGCCACGCACGCGGCCACCAGGTGTTCCAGCGGCCGCACGCCCGCGCGCGCGAGCAGGCTCCACGCGCCGGCGCCCAGCATGCCGCCCAGGCTGAACATGCCGTGGAAGCCGCTCATGAGATGCCGGCCGGTGGCGGCTTCGAGCGAAGTCGCTTCGTCGTTGATGGCCACGTCGAGGATGGCCGCCGCGATCCCGTAGGCGAGCATCAGCGCGAGCAGCAGTGGGTAGCTCGCGGTCGTCAGCAGGTTGCCGATGGCCGCCACCGAGACCAGCGCCAGGACAGGCAGCAACTGGCGCGGCGAACGGTGCGCCAGCAGGCGCCCGGCATGCAGCAGCGCGACCACCGAGCCCGCGCCGGCCGCCAGCATCGCGATCGCCAGAAGGCGCTCGCCGAGGCCGTAGGCGTTCTTGATGCTGGGCACGTGCACGCCCCAGGTCGCGAACAGGGCGCCGGCGAACAGGAACTGCGCGCGCAAGGCCCAGCTGGCGGCGCGCAGGGTGCGCGCGTGGTCGGAGGATCCAGGCATCGGGGGCAGAGGATACGTGCGGCGCTCCGGCCCAGGGGCGTGTTCCCCTTCTGCGCGATCAGGCGCGCGGCACGTTCGCCAGCAGCGCCGCCCATTCCGGCCCGGGCGGTGCGACGATGCGCGGCCGCCCCGGCAGCTCCATCCACTCGCAGTGCAACCAGAGGCGGCTCGCGCCCAGCCACTGCGCCACCGCGCGGTTGTGCGCGCCCTTGCCGTGCGTGGTGTCGCCCACCAGCGGATGGGCGATGTGCTTGAAGTGGCGGCGGATCTGGTGGCGGCGGCCCGTCACGGGCTCGGCCGCCACCAGCGCGTAGCGGCTGGTCGCATGGCGCGCATCGGCCTGGAACGGCCACTCGAAGCAGGCCAGGCGCTCGAAGCGCGTGAGCGCCACGATGCGCTCCTGCCCTTGCGAGGGCTGCTCGGGATCGCGCGCCAGCGACTGCTCGATGGCGCCGCGCTCGGGCGGCCAGCCGCGCACCAGCGCGAGGTAGCGCTTGCTCACGCGGCCCTCCTCGAACGCGCGCCCGAATTCGCTTGCGGCCTGCGGGTGGCGTGCGAACACCAGCACGCCGCTGGTGGCCTTGTCCAGGCGGTGCAGGGGCCACAGGCGCTCGCCGCGCTGGTCGCGCAGCAGCTTGAGCGCGCTGCGCTCTTCCTGCGCGTCGAGGGCGCTGGGGTGCACCAGCAGGCCGGGCGGCTTGGCGATCGCCACCAGGTCGGCGTCCTCGTGAAGCACGGAAAGGGGGAGATTGTCCATCGGGACGGGTGCAACGATTTGTAGGTGGATTCCCACAGGAACGGTGGATGAAGCTGTGGAAAACAAGGTGGGCAAGTGCCGGGGGCCGCACCAGTGCTGGCGCTGGACGCGGTGACCATTCCGCAGGCAGATCCGGGGGTGGATGCCGCCAGGGCCGGATCATCCGACAATCGGCCAGGCTCCCAGCGCCCTCCGGAGGTGACCATGCATCTTGCCAGCCCGATCCCCGTGCTCCGCATGTTCGACGAAGAGCGGGCCCGCGAGTTCTACGTCGGCTTCCTCGGCTTCCGGGTGGACTGGGAGCACCGCTTCGAGCCGGACACGCCGCTGTACATGCAGGTGTCGCGCGACGGGTGCGTGCTGCACCTGTCCGGCCATTTCGGCGACGGCACGCCCGGCACGGCCCTGCGCGTGCACGTCGACGAGCTCGATGCGCTGCAGCAGGAGCTGCTGGCGAAGAAGTACCGCCACTCGCGCCCCGGCATCCAGGAGCAGCCCTGGGGCCGCGACATGACGATCCCCGATCCGTTCGGCAACCGGATCACGTTCACGACGGCGGGGAAGGCGTAGCTTCAGGCTGGCTCTTCGCAGGCTGGTGCTGGAGCGAATGCGAAAGCCCAGCGATGCGCGAGCGCCGCGAAGCGCCAGCCTCCGGGCTCGGCACAAACCTACGCCGTGGCGGCGTACTCCAGCGCCAGCTCGCCATCCGTCTCCGGATCGAGCAGGTCCTCCAGCAGCGGCAGCATCGCCATCGTTTCCTTCTGGATGTGCGAGACCTGGCGCTCGATCAGTTCCAGCGTGCCCAGGCGCAGGCGGTCCCAGGCTTCCTCGTCGACCACGCCTTGCGCGACTTCGCGCGCCAGCGGCAGCAGTTCCTCGGCCACCTCGCGGATCGCGTCGTGCTCCTCGCGCATCAGGCCGGCGATGGCGCCGTCGCCGGACTCCTCCAGCCGCGGAAACAGTTGCTGCTCCTCGAACTGGAAGTGGCGGCCGATGTCCACCTCCATGGAGCGCGTGAACTCGCCCAGCAGCTTGCGCAGCTCCGGCGTCGCTTCCGGCGCGCCGGCGATGGCGCGCTCCATGCGCTCGAGCAGGGCCAGGTTGCTGCGGTGCTCCTCGTCGAGCATGCGGCCGGTTTGCGTGTTCATCGTGCTGTCTCCTTCTGCGATGGGGACGAAGTTAACGGGCTGCGGGTGCCGCGGCTTGCGCCAGCTCAAACTCCGGCCGCGCGCAGCTTGCGCAGCAGGTGGAGGTGGAAGAACGCGAAGGCGGCGGCGCCGGCCAGGCCGACGATCGCCGCGGCCCGCGCCAGCCAGTTTGCATCGAATGCGATGGCCAGCGCCAGCCCCGCGAAGGCCGCGAGATGACAACGGAAGTGTGCGTTCAAGGCCTTGTCGTGCGTGAGCATGGAAGCCGTGGGCCCGCGCTTGCGGCCGGCCGCGGCATGCAGCGCGGCGAGGAAGGGCAGGATGCGCTGCAGGATGGCGAGAACGAAAGTGAGCAGCCATGCGAGCAGCGCGAACCCGAACGCGGCCTCGGCCCGCGGCACTTGCAGCTGCGTCCACAGCAGGCCGCCCAGCACCAGCGTCGCCAGCAGCGCGCCCCAGGCGCACTTCACCAGCACGAAGGAGCGCCCCAGTTCCTTGCGCATGCCGGTGGCGAGTGCGCGGCGCATCTCCAGCAGGTGGAGCAGCACGCCGGCCAGCCCCAGTGCCCACGCCGGCGCGCGGGCCAGCGGCGGCGCCAGGCCCAGTGCGGCGGCCGCCGCCAGCAGCAGGCCGGCCGCGATCAGGGCGCAGGAGGCGAGCTGCACGCGTTCGCGCGGCGGCTGCGAGAGCGCGAACATCGGCACCAGCACGTAGGAGAGACCGAGGGCCAGCAGCCCCATGAAGCCGAACGGCGCGAACAGCAGGTGCAGCGGCAGCGTGAACTGCCGCCCCGGCACGTTCCATCCCAGCCAGGCGGCGGCCAGCAGCAAGGCGCTGGCGAGCAGCACGAACAGCGAGACCAGCGCCGACCAGGCGTGCGCGCACACGCCCGGCATGCCGCGCGCGCCGCGCAGGTGCAGGGCCACCAGCGCGGCCCAGGTCGCGAGCGCCACGGCAACGGCCGTTCCGCCCAGCGCCAGCAGCGGCGGCAGCGCGAAGCCCATGCCCAGCGCCAGCAGTGCGACGCCGGGCGTGTACAGGCCCCAGATCCAGGCCAGCGCCCGCGCCCCCACGGGCGCCTGCCGGGTCGCCACCGGCAGCAGCTGCGCGGCGGCGCCGAGCGCCGTCATCCCCAGCACGCCGAGCGTGAACAGGTGCAGCGCGGCCAGCGGCCAGCCGAGTCCGCCGCGGAAATCGAGCGCATCGCCCGGTGCGAAGGCCAGCACCAGCCAGCCGAGCACGTGGTAGACGACCGCGGCACCGAAGAAGCGCAGGGGCGCCGCCGCCGGCAGCAGGCGCCCGCTGGCGCCGCCGAGGAAGGCGCCCGCGACCGTCATGGAACGGCCCTCAGGCGCAGCCGCACCTCGCCCGCCGGCGCCGCGATGCGCTCGGCCTCCCAGCCGATCTCCGCCAGCTCGGGATAGAGCAGCAGCGGGTCGCGTTCGTGGTGGACCACCAGTTCCTGCTGCGGCCCGAGTGCGTGCACGCGCCGCAGGATGGCCACCAGCGGCTGCGGCGCCGGCAGGCCGCGCACATCGATGTGCGCGAGGCCATCCTCCATCCATTCACGGGCTTCGCTCACTGCACTTCCCTTCCGGCGCCGTGGATGCGCTCGCCGGCCTTCAGCCCGCCAGCTCGCGCAGCAGGCGCGCGGCCAGCACGCCGGCCGCCTCGCGCCGGTACTGCGGCGGCGTGACGGTGCTGCGCATCGGTTGCACCTGCTTCTGCACCAGCTGGCGCAGCTTCTTCGCGCTGTCGTCGTCGACCGCGTTGCCTTCGAAGGCCGCCGTGCCCTCGATGGGGAGCGGCTGCGAATTGGTGCCGGAGAGCGCGACGCGCAGGCTGGCGATCCGTCCGCCCTGCAGCCGCAGCGCCACGGCGGCCGCGGCGAGCGGGAAGTCGACGCCGCCGCGCACCCGGGTCTTGGCAAAGCCGATGCGCTCGCCGGCCGGCCGCGGCGGGACGTGCACGCGCACCAGCACTTCGCCGGGCTGCAGCGTGAGGTGTGCGGCGCCGTCGTCGCGATAGAGCTGGGCCAGCGGCAGCGTGCGCGTGCCGGCGGCGCCTTGCAGCAGCACCTCGGCCCCGGCCACCAGCAGCACCGGTGCGAGGTCGCTGCAGAAGGCGGCGTGGCAGCGCTCGCCCTGCGGCGCCACGTGGCAGCGGGTGCCGTTGCGCTTGAGGCAGTAGCCGTTGGTGCTGCGCCACCACTCGCTCTGGTTGTAGAAGACGCAGCGCGTGTCCTGGCACAGGTTGCCGCCGACGGTCGCCACGGCACGGTGGGTGTTCGCAGCCACCGCGCGCGCCGCTTCGGCCAGCGCCGGCAGGATGCGCGCCACCAGCGGATCGGCCGCGAGCGTGGCCAGCGTGATGCCGGCACCGATCGCGAGGCTGCCGTCGGCGGCCTGCTCGATGCCGCGCAGTTCGCGCACGGCCGAGAGGTCCACCAGCGCCGCCGGCTGCTCGAGGCCGCGCCGGAGATTCGGGACCAGGTCGGTGCCGCCGGCCAGCAGGCGCGCGGCGCCGGCATCCGCCAGGGCCACGGCTTCGGCCAGGCTCTCCGGCCGGTGCAGGGTGAGTTCGCCGAGGGCGCGCATCAGGCCATCTCCTTCTCGCGCTTCAATGCGGCGAGCTTGCGTTCGCGCTGGCGCGCGCGCAGCGCGTCCAGCACCCGGTCGGGGGTGAGCGGGATCGCGGCCAGCCGCAGCCCCAGCGCGTCGGCGATGGCGTTGGCCAGCGCCGGCGGGCAGCCGTGCAGGGCGCCTTCGCTGCCTTCCTTGGCGCCGAAGGGGCCGAGCGGGTCGTTGCTCTCGATCAGGCTCACCTCCACCGGCGGCGTCTCGCCGATGGTGGGCAGGCGATAGTCGATCAGGTTGGAACGCAGCGGCAGGCCCTCGTGGTACTCGGTCTCCTCCTGCAGCCCTTCGCCCAGGCCCATGATCACGGCGCCCTGGATCTGGCCTTCGAGTGCCAGCGGATTGAGCGCCTTGCCGCAGTCCTGCGCCACCCAGACCTTCTCGACCTGCACGGCGCCGGTCTCCTCGTCCACCCGCACCTGCACCACCTGCGCCGCGTAGCTGAAGCCGGCCGTGGAGCCGACCGCTGCGCCGCGGAACTTGCCGCCCTGCGTCTCGGGCGGGGTCGACCACGCGCCCTTGACGGTGATGGTGCCGCTCTCGGCCAGCGCCGCCTGCACGCAATCGGCAAAGGAGAGCGACTGTTCGGTGCCCGTCACCACGCAGCGCTCGCCCAGCCACTCGACCTGCTCCGCCGGCGCGTTCAGGCGCTTGGCCGCCGCTTCCACCAGCAGGCGCTTCAGCGCTTCGGCGGCGCGCAGCGTGGCGTTGCCGACCATGAAGGACACGCGCGACGAGTAGGAGCCGTTGTCCTTGGGCGTGAGCATGCTGTCGGCGCTGATCACGCGGATGCGCTGCATCGGCAGCAGAAGCACTTCGGCCGCCACCTGCGCCATCAGCGTGCTGGAGCCCTGGCCGATGTCGGAGGCGCCGGTCAGCAGCGTGATGCTGCCGTCGAAATCGAGCTTCAGGTTCACCACCGCATGCGGCTCGCCGGTCCAGTGCACCGGCTTGGCCGAGCCGCTCACGTAGTGCGAGCAGGCCATGCCCAGGCCCACGCCCTTGGGCAGCTTGCCGCGCCGCTCGTGCCAGCCGGAGGCGCGTTCGACGGCGTCGAGGCACTGCGCCAACCCGTACGAATTGACCTGCAGGTCGTTGAGCGTGCGGTAGGGCGCCTCGATCAGGTTGGCGCGGCGCAGGGCGAATGGGTCCAGTCCCAGCTTGGCCGCCGCTTCGTCGAGCAGGGCCTCGACGCCGAAGCGCACGCTCACGGCGCCGTGGCCGCGCATCGCGCCGCAGGGCGGCAGGTTGGTGTAGACGCGGTAGCCGCGGTAGCGCACGGCGCCCACCTTGTACAAGGCGTGCAGCAGCGCGCCGGCGTAGAGGATGGTCACCAGCCCGTAGCCGCCGTAGGCGCCGCCACGCTGCACCACCTCGGCCTGCAGCGCCGTGATCTCGCCCTGGGCACTGAGGCCGATCTTGAGGTCGACCGCGGCATGGGGACGGCCGCGGTGGGTGAGGAACACCTCCTCGCGCGTGAGCTCCATCTTCACCGTCGCGCCGGCCGCGCGCGCCAGCGCCGCCGTCACCATCTCGAAGTTGAGCGGCTCCACGCGATGGCCGAAGCCGCCGCCGACGAAGGGCTTGACCACGCGAACTTGCGATTCGTCCAGGCCCAGGGTCTGGGCCAGCATCAGGTGCAGGTAGTAGGGCACCTGGGTCACCGACTGCACGGTGAGCCGCTGCTGCACCGGGTCCCACTGCGCGATCGTCGCGTTCAGCTCGATCTGGCCGTGGTAGATCTCGGCGGACTCGAAGCGCTTCTGCACGACGAGATGGGCCTGGGCGAACCCGGCGTCGACGTCGCCGAAGTCCTGTTCGACCACGCGTTCCAGGTTGCCGGGCTTCTTGTCGTGCAGCTGCACCGCATCGGGTGCGCGCGCCGCTTCGGCGGTGAAGTAGGCCGGCAGCTCCTCGTAGTCGACGCGCACTGCCTTCAGCGCCGCGAAGGCCGTGGCCTGGTCGTCGGCGGCCACGGCGAACACCGGCTCGCCGCGGTAACGCACCCGCTCGCGCGCCAGCGGCCATTCGTTCTGGGTGATCGGAATCACGCCGTAGGGGGCGCTGAAGTCCTCGCCGGTGATCACCGCGCGCACGCCGGGCATCGCCAGCGCCGCGCTGGCATCGATCGCGCGGATGCGCGCGTGCGCCACCGTGCTGCGGGCGATGGCGCCCACCAAGGTCGGGCCGACCGGCAGGTCGGCGGTGTAGCGGGCGCTGCCGGTGACCTTCTCCACGCCGTCGATCAGGGGCGTGCGCACCCCGATCGAATGGGTGGGCGGCGCTGCGGGGCGGGCGGGAGCGTG